>CAMFKK010000005.1 GCA_945957225.1 uncultured Sphingobacteriia bacterium
TATATCTACCCTCGACTAGTCGTCGGCAGCGTCAGATGTGTATAAGAGACAGGACCATAAGCAAATGATCATTGCAGGGTTTTCTGTAGGTAGAACAGAAAGTAGTAGAGACCTTTATTATGAGGAAGCAGTTGCAGTTATAAAGCACTTAAAGGAAACTGACCCTAATGCAGCTGCCGCTGATAAAATGCGGAAAAAGATGCTCTACTTTGCTCATGAAATGGGATGGAAAAAATTGAAAAAAGGCAAATTGGTAGCTGATATTCAACGCATTGATAATTGGTGTCTTCAGTTTGGTTACATCAAAAGAAAGCTGGACAACTATTCATATCAGGAATTACCTAAATTAGTTAGCCAGTTCCAAGCAGTATATTCTCATTACATTCAATCATTATAAATTTAAAATCTATGAATCAGGAAACAAACACTTCAGGTAAGAAAAAATGGCTTTGGATAATAGCTGTTATTGTTGTAGTAGGAATGATTGGTAAATTCCTAGAAGGGGATAAGCCAAAACAGGAAGCTACAGTCATCCAAACGGAAGAGCAGGTTCAAAAGGAAAAAGAAAAGGTAATTAAAAATGCAAAGTTTGAAGCAGAGGTTAATTTAAGAACATACATACAGGATAAACTAATGAATCCAAAAAGTTTTGATGTATTAAGCCAAAACTCATACCAAGCTGGAGACAGTACTATTGTAGTTGTTATTCAGTATACTGCAACAAATGCTTTTGGAGGAACTGTAAAGGATAACATTCAAGCAGAAGCAGATTTGAACGGTAGACTCACAAAAATTTTTGGAGGTAAGGCGTTAAAATAATTATCATTTACATTTTGATAAAAGCCCTGCAATTGCGGGGCTTTTTTGTGTGGTTAATTTCTCGTTGTTTTTGTCAATAGATATTACGATTATTGTATCCATGCAAAGAGGCCACCGCTCATTATTCAACGATCTCTTCCCTGATGAGATTATTCCGGCTACTCAACCCAAGAGAAAAAGCCGCAACCCTGAACTCCATTTATTACGAAATGAGTACATTTTAACCAGGTATTTCTATTTTGCTAGATTGGCAAAAGCAGAGAAAAAAACCTATGCATGGGTATTAGAAAACCTTGAAGCTGAAACATTTCTTTGTCAGCGTACCCTTATAAATATCATTGGGAATGATTCAGGCATCCTTAAAAAGTTGAGAGATGCCAAACCATCCATTGATACACTTAGAAAGCAATACCCTTGGTTGGTTTGGCGTAATCCGGTGCTTTAGTCCTGGTCTCCAACTTTTAATCCCGGTCTTGGGATTTTTGTTCTAACAGGCACACAGCTCATATCTGAAAATTGTATAGCAAATACTATGATTCGAACACGAATATCATCTTCCCTTTTTTCAGTCCTGGCTTTTCTTCTTTGAAGTTTGCTAAAACCAGTTGGGGCCCAGTGGTGTAAGGCCTTAACTATCTGTTGCTCCACTTCAAAGTATTCCAATGCTTTTTCTCTCACTCCAGCTGGACTAAACTTGGCAGAGCTACTCCATGCGGGTATGCCTAAGCGGATGATCAGGAAACCATCGGCCAATTGGATACCTTCATTACCAGCATCACTATATTCAAACTCATCACTATCCGTTAAAACGCATGGGAAACTTACTGCTGGCCTCAAGCCATAATTTTCTAGTTGGCCTAAGTCTTGGTCAATATATCGGATACCAGGTACTTTGGTTTTAATACGCTCAGCTACACTTTCATAAAGATTTGCAAATGGTGATTCTAGTGCCATAGTAGTTGTTTTAGCGCAAGCCTTTGTTAAATTCAGCTTGCAGTATGCGTTTTAGTTTTTGTGTCAAATAAGGGCTTTCTCCCATAAACCGTCTTTCTGGTAGATTCACCTTTCTTGTGTATGATTGAACCTCATAGTTACCTGAAATAGTACTCACGGTTTTCATGCGCTCTTTGCCCTTCTTGGTCAATTTACCAGAGCCAACTTTGTTCTTTTTGTACTTATTTCTTTGGTGTGCCTTAACCGTTACCTGACCTCTGTAACCCTCATTATGAGCCTTGGCATAGGGTACGTCCGTTCCAATTTTCACTATACCGGAACTGTTTGAAGTAATGCGAATACTGCGTCTAAGACGTCCTGTATCTACCAAAATAGATCTTCCTTTCCTTTTACCATCTGTGCGTCTACGCTTCCAAGGCTCAAACCTACTCCCTAGCCATCCTTGTGACCTAAAACTGTCAGTAAAGAAGTTGACAGCTTCATTGCCTAGCATACCAGGAGCATAGCGTAAAACCTGCTTAAAATGCGATTCTACCTGTTTAAGTGGAAATGTTTGTGCCATAAACTAAATTATATATCTTTACAGCCTAGCAGAGACCTGCGGGTCATTGCAATTAATGCAGCTTTCGAGCTGCATTTTTTATTTTCTAAATTTTAGATATTTACCCTTAATCCTAAATTGAATTTCTTTTAAATTTTTATGATTCATAAATTTTCCATTAGCTAGATTTTGTAGTTCTACTTTATCAAAATCATTATACAAATTAATAATTGCAATAGAAGCTTGAGTTGAGGCTTGACTTATAGAATGACTTAATTTATTAATGTGAAGAATAGGAAGTGGTTCTTTAACTTCAACAAGAATATTATCAATTCTCAAATCTGCATTTTTGTTTCGAAAACCATCATGGAAAATGATACTTCTCCAACTCTCTTCTTTCTCTGGTATTATTGGCAAAATGTCAACGAAACTTCCAATGCTTGCCTTTTCTGCACCAATTTGTAGATGTAAACCGTAGTCACTACCCTTTTTTAAGAGTTTATGAACTCGTAATCTGCCATTGTATAATTGCTTATCTACATAGTCAAACTGTAAATCATAAGGATACAGTTTAATTGTTTCTTGATAAACATCTTCAGGAATCCCCTCCCAATATGGATGAGCTGGTGGGAATATCATACCCGTCTTGGCCAGATTAGTCTTGAACATATCCGGTATTCCTTTCTCAGGATGAGTAACCTCATGATTAGGCGTAACCTTACCTGACCTCAGTTGTTTAACCATACTTCTACAACGGAAGTGATTTGGCGGATAATAGACATTCCAAAATGGATCATCAACAGGCTTTATTACACCATCTAATGGACGGCAAGTATCACTTGTCCTGGTATCAATGATTGCATCAAACTGTAACAAGCCCAAAGAGTCTTTTTGACTTTGAATATCAACCCATTTTCTTGCCATTTGAGCAGAAGCAATGCTCGTGTCATATTCAGTCTTTAACCAAGTAACAGTATGTGCTTCATTGATAGCAAATGCCTGTTTTTTAAACTGACTCCATGTCCGCAACTTACCCTGATCATCTAAGAGTGCTTGCGTTAGTTGCCTCATTTGGGTATAATTCTTGGCCGCAGAAAATGCATAGACATTTTGTGTCAAGTTATTTAGCATTTCACCATCTGGAGTATTGTAGTCAATTTCTGAACTATTCACCCCAAACCCTTCTTGTACACCCGCCATGAACTTTAGGGCATAGGCTTCAGTAATTGCCTTATTGATTTTTTTAGGCATCCCCTTCAGCTTCCAAATGCGCTGCGCCTCCAGTGCAAGTTGCTTAGCAAGGTCATTGGCCCACTGCTCGTCAACCATAGTAAACTGCGCAACCAAGTCATGATCATGACAATGGCCACAGTTACAATCAATGTAAAGTTGCCCTAGGTCATTGCTCATTTGACTAAAAGAATGGCCTTCCAGCCCCCGAAGGTGGTCAGCTAACCTTTGGGGGCTTGGTCGAAAAAATCAGCCAATGTCATGCGGAATTTATCCAGCCAAGTAATTTCCATGTCCGGTGTTTCTTCTTCCTCCGTTTCATTGGGTTCCTTGGGGCTTGCGGGCTTATTTGTGGGCTTTTTTACATTGGTTGGCGGTTCTTCTTCAGAATCAGGTTTATTGCCCTTTTCTTGGGCAGATTCTCTTGCATTTATTTGCTGCTCATAATCCTCCGGCTTTGGAATGCCAGTTTCTTCATACACATGATCATCACACATGGGCAGGCCATATTCTTTCTTCAGTTTGATGAAAATCTCTACTTTATCCTTGATGGATATTTTTTCATCATCCTTTTTATGAATGAATTCACCACCGTCAACTGGATAACCAAGATTGCGCAAAATAGGCTTAACCTGCTCATTAAAAATGCTCAATTCTTCAGCACGATCGTCCATGTTAATTTCATCCTCTGTGGCTTCATGGGTATCATCATTGCCACCAAGGCTTCCACCTGTTTTTGTGGTAGTTTCTGTTTGACCTAAAATCAATACAGAAAGCTCCTCATTGCAAGCCTTTCTAAGTGAGTCATACAGATCAGTACTTCCAGCTGTGTTTTTATTCTCAATGAACTCAATATCTGTTTCATTGGGAATTGCAGCAAATCCCGCACCACCCATTTTTTCAAGTGCAGACTCCAGAGCTTGTCTTGCTACCTGATCATAGCCATTGTACTTACCCTTTCTAAATGGCATTCCAAATATTTCTGCATATTGAGCCCAATCACCAAAACCACCTCTTTTGTAGATTACATATGGAGCAGCTTCAAGCAATAATCCAAAGTTGTCATACTTGCCAACCTCAAAAACATAATTGCTCACTGGAGGGTTGCGGTAGTCAATTCCATCAACACCATATTGCTCATATACAATGCGGCCAAGTTTAGGTCTTATGTGTTTCCTTGGTATGCTATACATGGAGAAATCGGGCTTTTTCATTAGCTCTATAACACTAATGCCATAGAACTTATGAAGTATGATTTCTTTACGTAAATCACGGATTACTTTCTTTTTAAGTAAATCCTTCATGGCAGGAATTTCCTGACCTTCTTTATCAACAAACATCAACTCACACTTGGTAACTCCAAGAATTCTTTTTGAGATGAGACTTTGCAAAAAGCCATCAAGTCTCAATTCATCGTATAGATCATACAGCGGCACCCTGTCTCCATTCAAACCTTCTGCATGCATTAATGCAGACCTCCATTTGCCAATATCTTGACTTTGGCGCACTACTGGTCTAACAACTAGTTGTTGTATTACAATCCCATTTTCAGGGTTCATATTTCTCTTAATATTCACTCCGTTATTATTGCTGCTCATAATTAAAAGTGGTTGTTTCGTTTTGGATTACTACCCCAAGAAAGGATTCCTTGAGTGGTGCCATCTAGGTCAGATTGTTTGTGTGGCAAGTCTGGTACTACCTTTCCGCTTTGAACTTTATCTAACCATTTTGTGGCTGTTTCATAGCGTGACTTGCGAATATCTATTTCAATATTTGGATTGGATAATTGTATGTAATGCCATACTGCTACATCCTTTGTGTACAACAAAACAATTGGATTTCTATTATCTCCAGTAGCAGCAAAAATGGCAGTACTATCATAGTTGCTCAAATAGCTTTTAACCTCTGCTATTGCAGCCTCAATGGCATCCGTTAATTTGGGAGTATTTACTTCATCCCTTTCAATTTCTTGTATTACTTCACCATTAAGGTGGGTGCTTATTTCAGCGGGTGTTAAGTACGGCATGTTAGTAGCGTTTTTGATTGGTTTGTCTGCGTCCAATGACTATGGGAACTTCAGAAAAGTATTTGCTGTCAACTATGAATTTGGCACCTTCCACAGCATCCGGACCATCTTCATGTGCTTTACTCTTAGGACCAAAGGCCATAAACTGTTCTTCCAATGTTTTCATGGAAGGATTATCCCGCTCAGATTCATTCAAGAATAGTTTTCCCTTTGTATTAATTGGCTCCAATGCTGCTTCAATTCTTGTGAATTTATCAGCCTTAGCTCTTTTGTCTGGACTGATAACTATGCTGCTTTTAAGGGATGAAAGTGATTCTTGTACTTCCTTTAAAATAATATCCTGGAGAAAGTTTTCTTCAGCATACCAATAGATGGGGCATTTGCCATTTACAAAAGCATTAATATCAACTAATCCGGCTGCAAGTTCACTGGTAGTTCCTTGCTTTAAAAAAGCCTTTAGTACATGATATTCCTCTTTCCACTTGCCTACTAATGTGGCGGCTTTATAGTCATTTTTAGCACTTGACTTATAAGAAAGGTCTATATAGCAGACTAAGAATTTATACTGCGATAATGGGCCAAAAGTCTTCCAATTCATGGCCTTGAATACGGTGCCTTCTTGAATTGGATTATTGAAGTATTCTTTCTGAGTACTTAAATAACTTTTTTGCGCTAATACCCTGTCAATTTGCTCTTGTGAGTTTTTAGACGGCCATGTACTGTTGCCATTCTTGTCACGGATATTAATAATGTCAAGCCAATCCGCATATTGCTGCGCTCTTACTACACAACAATCCTTGGCAATAATGTTGCCACAGAAGATGATCAGTGTACCTTTTGAAATAGACCTAGTACCAATAGCGGCATCTTCAATCCACCTCCAGCGTTTAGTGATCATCTCAGGGTTGCGGCAGTCCTCATCTGTATCAATATCATCAAAAAGTAATACATCAGGTCTTACTTCTTCATTTCTGGTACCACGTGGAGATTGACCAGCACCAATGGCTTTAAAGGCAACTCCAGTCCTAGTTACAAATTCACCACTGGACCAACGGCCAAGGGTTTCTTGTATGCCATAATCATTGATGATACGTTGGTTACTATCCAACTGAATACGGTATGGTTCCAAAAGGTTTGTAGCATTGGTCTCATTATTTGAGATCATCAATACATAACGCTTCTTGCCAGTTAAACCCAAAAAAAGTACTTCAAACATTGTCCTGGTACTTTTAGCTAGTTCACGGCTCCAGCTTCTTACTTCATACCATTCCGCATTATTGATAACACGTTGAGTAGCTTTTTTATGAAAAGGCGCAGGTTCTGAAAATGCATACTTGGGAAAATAGTATTTAAACCATTCTTCCACATTTGCCTCCAGTCTTGTCATCCTTTTACGCTTCTGCTCTGGAGTTTCGTTTTTGTCAACAGGTGTACTATTGCGGACACTGTCTCTAAACTCCGACCATAGAAGCTCTATTTTTTTATCGCTCAGTGCCATTTTAAGAGGCTTTTAAACAGTGCTTAATAAAGGCATCATACAAGTCAACCACTTCTTTACTTTTTTCAAAATCATGGTTCTGAAGGAAAGTGATGAAACGTTTACCAACTTCAAAGACGTCAGTAATATTTGTCTCTTCCTCCAGCTGCTCAATTGATGCTGTGATTTTAGCCATGATATCGGCTTCCTTACTATTCGCATATCTTTCTCCCTGAGGTTTTTTGCGGATAGCTTCATTGATCTCGCTCAGCTGATCATACATGTTAGCCAGCTGCTCCTGTTTGGAGATCAGTAGTGATTTGCGCAGCTTTTCCCATTTCTCTTCATTGACCCATTTGGATAGAGTTTTTTCTGAAACGCCAATCTTGTCAGCGATTGCTTTTTGGGTATTTGACCCATCGCAATAAAGCTGCTGTGCCCATTCCTTTTTTTGTTTGATGCTTAAGTCTGCCATCCATTATGTTTTGCTGTACAGCAAAATTGCCCGAAAAAAGGGGCTGTATTGATGTGCAAAATCTAAGTCAGGGTAATTAGTGACATAGGTAATGACACTTTGATGTATACGCTGTAATACGCATTTGGCAAGGGTTTCAATGGGGTGCAATTTTACAACCTACGAACAAGGAAACCAAAATGTAAAGGTAGTATGAAGAAGGTTTGGGCAGTAAATAAACTGGACAAGAACACCGCAGAAATTCGCCTGTATGGCTACATTGGTAGCGATAAGGTGAATGCTGCTGCATTTGTCACAGAACTCAAACAGCTTGAACAACAGTATTCAACTATTAACCTCCGCATCAACAGCGGAGGCGGTAGCATTTTTGAGGGACTTGCCATTTTCAATGCAATTGGTCAAAGCTCTTGTCAAATAGACGCATACATTGATGGCCTTTGTGCTTCAATGGCGTCTGTTCTCATTTTACGTTGTAGAAAAATCTACATGAGTAAGGTAGCAATGCTAATGACTCACAGGCCAAGCGGAGCTGCTATGGGTAATCCTGATCAGCTTAGAAGTACAGCAGATATGCTGGAAGGTTTGGAAGAGACAGTTTGCAGCATTTATGCAGAGCGCACTGGACTCAGCATTGAAGATGTTAAGAAAAAATTCATGGGTACCAGTGATAACTGGCTAAGTGCTGAAGAGGCACTTAAATGCAAGTTAATAGACGGTATCTACGATGCCCCTAAAGCTGCAACTCTCCCTCCAGCAACTATGCGTCAAGAACAAGACCTGGTTAACTACTTCACAAATTCATTTAATCAATCAACCATGAAAGAAATCATTCTATCTGCGGAGGTACTGGCTATTTTAGGCCATACAGCCGAATCAGACACAACTGCCATTAATCAGTCTATTGCAGCTCTTGCTTCAAAAGCTGAAAAAGTGGATACACTAACTGCCGATCTGTCTCTTGCCAATCAAACTATTGATGGTTATAAGACTGCCGCAGAAAGTGCAAAAGCTGAAACACTTGTTGATGCCGCAATTTTAGCTAATAAGATTCCCGCTGGCGACAAGGATAAATACCTCAGATTGGCTAAGGCTGATTTTGAAGGAACTGAGCAGATCATCTTAGGTATGAAACCTTATGAAAGTATGGTTGGTAAAATTGGCGGTGAAGGTGAAGCTAACGCTACCGAACTAGCTGAATTAGCCAAGATGAGTGGCCGTGAATTACACCTTAAAGGAAAGTTTGCTAGGCTGAAAGAATTAAGCCCTATGGAATTCAAAAATAAGTACAAGGAATACTTCGGAACTGAGCCAACTGTATAGTTAATCAAATCTGGAGTCTTCTAAATTCCAATTTTTCAAATTCAAAACACAAATATGAAACCCTTGAATCGTTTATTATCAACCATCATGCTGGCCTGTATGGCAGTTGTGGTTCTGAGTTCCTTCACTGGAATGCCAGTATGGCTGAGCGCAGCCGCAGTTGGTACAATTGGTACCGTAGTCCCAATGCCTAAAGGCAGTTTGAATGGCGTTGTCATTGAAACATGGGCTAACTATATTATTGAGCGTTTTTGGAAAGACAACCAGTTCTTGCGTTTTGCCTATGATGATAGTCAGTACGTTTTAACCGGACGCATTGTTCACATTCCACAACCAGGAGCAAAACCCGCAGTAGTTAAAAATAGGGCTGATTTTCCAGCAGCTGCTGTTCGTAGAACTGACACAGACGTAGTTTATGCGTTGGATGAATATTCTACTGACCCAACCAGCATTCCTAATATTGATCAGATGCATTTGAGCTATAGCAAACAAGACAGCGTATTGGGTGACCATATGGAAGTTTTGGACGAAACTGTAGCTGATGACATGTTGATCAAGTGGGGAGGTAATGGAACCATTGTACAAACTACTGGTGATGCTATTGCTCCTATTACTGGACAAACTGGTAACAGAAAAGGTTTTGGCCATAAAGACTTGAAGAGTCTAATGATTCGTATGAACGTGGACAAAGTGCCTAAAAATGACCGTTATGTCTTGATTGACGATAACATGTTCGAGTACTTCTATGATTCATTGGGTGATACCAATGCCAAAGATTTCAGCCGCTATGCAGATGCAGAAAACGGTGTTATCGGTAAACTTCATGGATTCAGTATTATGACCAGGGCTTCTGTTTTGGCCGCAACCAACGCAGATGCTATCAAGGCACTCGGTGCTGCACTAGCTGCAACTGATCATCTTTGCTCACTTGCATGGCAGAAGAATTCCGTAGCATTCGCTATTGGTGATACCAAATTATTCCAAGATCAAAATAACCCACTTTACTATGGTGATGTATACAGCACCTTAGTAATGGCCGGAGGACGTGTAAGACGCAGTGATGGCAAGGGTATCTACGTTATCAGACAAGCTAACGCAGCATAATTCAAAAAGGTGGTTTGGACATTGACTCAGCACTGTCAATCTGTACAGTGCTGGGTCTTGGCCAACAAAACTTCAGAATGGAAACAGGAAATATGGATATCAATACCAAGGCAGGTGCTGTAATCGGAAGCACAATAGGGTTTGCAAACTCACTGATGAATGTAAACGTTGAACTTATAGTTAGGGTGTTGGAGACAGGGGTCTTAGCCCTAGTCAGTGGAGCAGCTGGAGCCTTAGGTTCGTATTTGTTCGTCAAAATTTTAAAGTATATCAAGCGTGCAAAATCAAATCAGAGAACGGATAAAAAGTAAGACACCACCTTGGTTCAAGAAGATCATGCGTATCTGCATAGCTCTTGCCGCAGTGGGTGTTGCGCTTCTAACTTCTGAGACGCAAGTACCAGGGTTTGAATTGCCTCCTTTTATAGAAAAGCTGGCCCAATGGTTCACAGTTGCAGGCATTGTAGGTGCAGCAATAGCAAAAACCGCCAAATCAGATGAATAAGACCACCATTACAATATTATTAATCTCGCTCTTAACACTTTCCTGTCACCGTAATACGATGCCTCAGGTCATCACGGTGGTAAAGGATAGTACCATTACCAAGCTAGTGCCAGTGGTGCGAGACACTACTGTGTACTTGCCTGGTGATACTTTGATGTATTATGATACCCTTCCTTGCCCTGAAGCCCAAATTAAAGCTGCTGTAAAAGGCAAGCAGAATAGGCTTGATATCAACTTATATAAGGGCATTTTAAGCGTGAATTGTCATACTGATAGTTTCCGCTTACGAATTCAATATCTAGAAATGCAACTTACCAAAGAACGGTATTTGAATGAATCAAAGACAGTTCAGGTTCCAGTTGACGTTCCAGTGCGAGTTCCTTTTATTCCGAAAATTATCTGGATTATACTGGCAATCAGTGTACTCCTTAATATATGGGCTTACAGAGATGTATTTACAAGATTGATTAGTCATTTAATAAAGCCCTGGTAATGGAAGGCAAAGTAACTATAGTTACCAGTTTGGCTGAACAGGCATTATTTGTTGCGACAACACAATTAGATGTTCGTGAAGAGGGAAATAATGGAGGACCTGAAATTAAAAGGTATTTGAAAAAAGTAGGTTTATCAGAAGGGTATCCTTGGTGTATGGCTTTTGTTTACTGGTGTGTTGATCTAGCGGCCTCTAACTTAAAACTAGTTAATCCATTAGAAAAAACAGCTGGTGTTCTTGATCAGTGGAATAGGACAACTTGCCGAAAAACACCTGCAAGGTCAAATGCTTCGGTTTCTCCTGGAGATATTTTCATAATGGATTTTGGAGGGGGAAAGGGGCATACTGGATTTGTTGAAAAGATTTCAGGAAGTGTAGTTTATACTATTGAAGGAAATACAAATGATGATGGAAGCAGAGAGGGGTATGAAGTATGCAGGCGGGAACGATCATTGTCAGAATTAAAGGGATTTATCCAATTACCGTAATAAAATAATAAACATAAAATGGAAAAGAAAACCGCAATCTTAATAGCAGCTGCATTGTTTCCGCACTATCCAAGTGTAAATGAGTTTCATATTACTTCAGATGAACAGCCTTTTTTTAATGCTGTTGATGCATCAAACCACGCCAAAGGTTTGGAATCAAAAGAAGTGACTGTAGTTGTAAGGGAAGATTTAAAAGGGTCAAAACTTAAAGTAGTAGAAACACCCGCAGCAGCTTCGGTAGAAACACCTGAAGTAGCTCCAGTGGAAACACCCGCAGCAGCTCCGGTAGAAACACCTGAAGTAGCTCCAGTGGAAACACCCGCAGCAGCTCCGGTAGAAACACCAGCAGCAGCTACAGTGAAAAAATCTGCAAAAACTAAAAATAAGTAGTAGCTCTAAAAAGTAGAGTTATTCAATAAAACGTTCACCTCAACTCAAAATACTATGCGTCCAGGAGTAAGTGTCAATATTTCAAATGGTAACCTTGGTTTACAAGGACCTAGTGAAAACGGAATATCCGTGTTACTTGTAGCAGCACCAGCAGCCCCAACAGCGGGTTATGGTGTAGCCTTTTTGGTATCTAACATTGCAGAAGTCAAAACAGCATTTGCCCATGCAGATAATGCTCCAGTTGTAACTGCCATTGAAAAAGGTTTTTATGCAAAAGCTCCTGAAGGAACCAAGTTGTATGTTTTGGCAATGGCTCAAGCTACTACTTTGGCAACTTTGATTGGCGCAGCAAACGCTGAAAAGGCTTTAATGCTTGCAGGTGGATCTTCCAGACTAATGGCCGTGGTTAAATTCCCATCAAACGTATATGCCCCAACAATTGCTAACGGATTTGATGAAGATGTTGATGCAGCCGTTACTGCTGCTCAAACTTTAGCAGATACTTGGAAAGCAAAGAATAAGGGTTTCAGAGCCTTTATTCAAGGGTTTGGATTTACCAATGCTGGAGCTGCTAAAGATTACAGTGCAGCTACTTCTAGAAATGTTGGTATTGTAGTGGGCAGTCTTGCTGATAGCACTGCTACTGCTACTTTGCTTGCCTTGGGTACAGCAGCTGCTGTAGCACCTCAACAAAACATTGGCCGTGTAAAAAATGGCTCTTTACCTATTGCAGCAGCTACATCGGTAAAAATTGGTGCAGTATCAGCTGATCTGGTAAGTAGTGCAGACTTGAACACCCTGCATACCAAACGCTATATCACATTTGAAAAGAATGAGATTGCAGCGGGTTATGTTTGGAATGATGATCTAATGCTAACAGCTACCACTGATGACTTTAACAACCTCCGCAATGGCCGTGTTATTGATAATGCACAAAGAGTTGTTTATGCAGCCTATTATGAGGAACTGAAGGATGATGTGGAAGTAGATGAAAATGGCCGTATGGATATTATTGTTGAAAAAGCCCTGGAGACTAAAATTCAAGCGGCTATTGATCAACAAATGCGTGGTCAATTGGCAACTAAAAAAGATGGTACCAGTGATGTTACTGTATTGGTAAATCCTGATACTACTGCATATGCAGCCTTGTATGCCAAGAACAATATTGTAAGCCCCAATTTGAACTTGATACAAAGTGAAACAGTTTATCTGTTCATTTTCTTGAAGCCTAAAGGCTGCTTGAAATACATCAATATCTACTTGGGATTAACCGCATCATCCATCTAAAACACACTACAATGGGAGACTTTAATAGTAAAGAATATTCATTTGCCGATGTGAAGGTATCCGTACTGGGTGCCAATCTTACCGGACTAAGAGGCTTGGTGTACAAAAAGAGCCAAGAAAAAGAAGTTGTTTATGGCCAAGGAAACGAGGGCAAAGCAATTCAGAGAGGTAATAAGAAGTATGACGGCACTTTGAGCTTGCTCCAGTCAGATTATGAACTGATGCATAAAGCCGCAGTAGCTGCCGGATATGAAGACTTGGTAGATGTACCAGGAAAGTTGATCAATATTACTTGCGTACACCAAAAAGAGGGTGACGTAGGACTTAGCACTGTTGCGATTCTAAATGTAGAATTCACAGAAGTGGAAGAAGGAATGAAGCAAAATGATAAGTTCAAAGAGATCAATTTGCCTTTCATTGCTCTGAAAGTCAGGAAATTCTAATACAAACCAAAATACCAACCACCATGAGTAAAAAAGTAGGTCAGGCAACACCAGAACAGATTGCCGCTTGGAAGAAAGAAACAAAGGCAAAGTTTGGAGAAAATGCCGATGTATACGAATATGAGGTTGATGGCCATGTTGGTTATCTGCGCTCAGTAGACCGTGACACATACAGTGCTGCTACTGCAAAGATTACCACTAGCCCTGCTAAGTTCAATGAAGTTGTTATCAATAGCATTTGGCTTGGCGGTTCTGAAGATATCAAAAAGGATGACAAATTTTACTTTGGCCTAATTGATTTCGTGGAGGAACTTATGGGTAAAAAAAAGGGCATCTTGAAAACCTTGTAAGAGAAGCGCAAGGAACGCCTGAAAGCAACTTTGTCAAATATATCAATACTCAACTCAGGTACCATTTAGGGTATAACTCAGAAGAGCTTAAAAATTTGACAGATCAGGAATGGGCCGAGGAATATGCGAGACTTGAACACATTAGAAAACAAGAATCTAAACAAAGGCCATTTGGATAACAAAGGGCCTTTTATTTGAAATGGGAAACGCACTTGAATTCATATTAAAGCTCACTGATATGCTCTCTCCGAGCATGCGCCAAGCGGCACAGCTGAGCGATGCTGCGTCCACTAGAATTCAATCCCAATTTGATTCCATTCGTGGCAAAAGTAAATACCTAGGTTCTTCTGTTAATGAGCTTAAATCTCGTCTGGAGGCAATTAACCAGGTTAGGTTCTCTACAACCATTGCCAGAGAATTTGAGCAAGCCACCAGAGCAGCCCATAGACTTGAAAACCAAATTGCCAAACTTGATGGGTCTGCTAAAGGCGGGTCAGGTGGTGGTAGTATGCTTGGAAAATTTATCAAGGGAAATCTGATCAGCGGGGCGATAACCTCAGGCATGGACATGATCAAGGATGGAATTGGAGATACTTATCAAACCGCTTTAAGGAATAGCTCACTCAATACAGCAATCAATTCGACTACAAAGGGTCAAGGTAAACAAGCAGTTTCTATGACCAATAATATTGTTGATAAATATGGTCTTGATTATGAATCAAGTCTAGAAGGAGTAAAAACACTTACTGGAGGTCTAATGGGGATGAACATTCCTCTAGAAAAGCAGATGAAAATTTTTGAAGGGGTGAGTGCTGGTGTAGCCGCTATGAAACTTGGAGCTGAAGAAAGTAAGGGAGCTATGTTGGCACTTGGTCAAATGGCTTCTAAGGGTACTGTAAGTGCTGAAGAATTACGTGGTCAGTTGGGGGAGAGAATACCAGGCGCTTTCAATATTGCTGCTAGAGCCATGCACATGACTGAAGCTCAGTTAGGTAAAATGATGCAGAAGGGAGAAATAGCATCCAAAGACTTCTTACCTAAGTTTGCTGCAGAAATGCAAAGAACCTTTGGTGCAGCTGCTCTATCGGAAGCTAATGGGCCAGCAGCTATACAAAACAGGTTTAATAAAGCTATTTTCTTAATGAAAGCTGATATTGGGGAGGGCTTGATGCCTCTGATCACTCCGATGATAGAGGCATTTACCCGCCTTGCAACTCAAGCAATACCATATATCCGAGAAGGATTGTCCTATGTGATCAATTTTGTATCCGGTATCAACCTCCAGTCTGGAGTTTGGGCTGATTGGTTTGTACTAATTAAGGATTATGCTAGCATTCTATGGAATGGCCTGAAAGGGATATGGAATACTGTCTACAATATTGGGAAGGGTATTTTCACTTGGCTAGCTAACTCTCAGATGATTAAAGATTTATTTTGGGGAATTGGGAAGATTGGTGAATTCATTCTTTTGATAATCAAAAAGACAGGCGATGTTCTGTTATGGTATTGGAATAATATCTGGAAACCATTCTTGGACAAAATTGAATGGGTTTATAACAAGGTAAAAGCAATATTAGGATTTGGAGGTAAGGCAGTTGAAATAAAGGGTTCAGTAGACCAAAAAGTCATTGCAAAAACCTTTGCAGGGATACCAGGTATTGACGCCAAATCGGCCAATAGCTCATTAAAGCAGCCAACCAATTACAATAGTTCAGATACAGTTAACCAAAAGGCTGAAACTGTGAACAACGGTGGGCAAAGAAGCATCACTATTCAAATTGCCAAGCAATCCGGTGTTGAGAATCTGTATGTGACCAATATGGAACAGGGAATTGAACAGATTGAATCAATGGTAAAAGAGATGATGCGCAGAACATTACTATCAATTAACAACCAAGCAGTGGCTCAATAATGGCAAATAGTATTTTCAATATTAGCGACATTTTCAGGCAAACATTTGGTTATGAAGCACCACCTGCATTCACCATTGAAAATGCCATTCCTAGGCGGGAAAGAGGCGATTTTGGCGCAAAGTTCTATGGCAATGACTTACTAGGCCGTGAGCATTTTATGCCTGTTATTTTGAATGGCTATTTGATTCCATTCGCTGTCATGGGTATTACTTGTAGAAAGAATATAGTGAGTACCCAAATGGCAGAGCGTAAGGGTAGTGTACATGAGATTATCAATATTGATGACTACATGATCAATATCAAAGGCATCTTGGTTTCTGATGATCAGGAGTTTCCTGAAGGTGAAATGAAGCTGTTGTTAGACATGTTTGAAATTAACCGCAGCTTGGTGATCAAGTCAGTGAAAACAGATTTGTTCCTAAAGGGAGATGATAAAGTATTGATCAAGGATATGCCTATGCCACCAAGTCCGGGCTCCCATAATGTACAAACATTTGAAATTAACCTGGTCTCTGATTTAGTGTACACTTTAACGCTGTGATATGGCTTTTGAATTAAGTAGCAATAACACAATTGGGCCTTACAAGCAGGTTAAGGTTAATGAGGTGAAGGTAACCAAGAGTATGACTGATTTTGTTGATAAGTGTGTCATCAAAATACCCATCACGGCCAGAGTAGTTCAAAAAGGCCTTGTGGTAACCGAAAGTGCAGAAACGGCCAGACTGATTGAAGAGGGAATGTCAGTGAATATCAAACTTGGTTACAACGGTGTTCTGAAGGAAGAATTTGACGGTTTTGTTGCTAGGGTTAATCCAGTAACGCCAACTGAAATAGAATGTGAAGGGTGGAGCTATAAATTAAGAAATAGAACCATCCTAAAGACATTCAAAAAAACAGAGCTCTTAGACATAATGAAATATTTGGTTGCTGGTACCGGAATTGAACTGGATACTAATCTAATCCCCAAATTTTTAATTGATAAGGTGGTATTTGACAATTGCAATGGATGCGAGGCTTTATCAATAATTAGAAAAATAAGCCATGAAACGGTATTATTCTTTTTTAATGGTAAAAAGTTGGCAGCAGTTGTAAAGCCATTTGTTTTTAAGCCAAGTGTCAAGTATAGGATTGGTTGGAATGTTATCAAGGACAATTCACTAAAACTTAGACAGGCTAAAAATCAAAATGTTATTATAAAAGTGCTTGGCATAAAAAGGGATGGCACTACTGAAGAAATTATTTCTGGTAAACACAAAGTTGTTGCATCAACTAAAGTGGGCTCTTTCGGTGAAACAAAGGTGATTAAAACCCAAAATATTACTGATAAAAGTGCATTAAAGAAAATAGGGGAAGCAGCATTGGCAAAGCTCCAGTATGATGGTTATGAGGGTAAAATTACCGCCTATTTAGAACCTTATTGTGAACCAGGCTATAAAGCAATATTGGAAGATCTAAGGTATCCGGAACGTGGAGGTAATTACTTGGTGGAATCAACTGAAGTAACCTATGGGGCTAATGGTGGCCGTAGAATAGTACAAATTGGATTAAAAGTATAATGGGCAAAGTAGAAGACGATATCAAAAACCAACTCCAGTTACTGGCAGGTGAATTTGGACCAGCGCAGATTATTTCTGCAAAAGTTCTGTCAGTAAATATTGACGAGGACACCATTGCAGTTGCGGTAGACGGTGGATTGGAAATTGATGATGTGCGCCTAAAAAGTATCATTAAAGCGGGTAATAAGTTGGTTCTAAGGCCAACTGTCAATAGTACAGTGCTGATTGGAAGGATTGAAAACAGTGACGAGTGGGTTATGATCAGTCCGGATGAGATTGATTCTATTAGGCTAGAAATTGGGGAAGTCAAATATGAGGTTGATCAAACTGGATTTTTGTTTCAAAAAGAAGAATCAACTCTAAAGGAGTTAATCCAATTGATGATAGAAGCTATTGAACCTATTGTAGTACTGGAGGGGAATAACCCTGACTTTGTAAAGTTGGCACAAGCAAAAACTATTTTAATAAACCTACTTAGATAATGGCATTAAATAAAGACATACTTGGTCAAGCTTTATATGACTTCAGAACCGCATTCAATAATAAAAATATTGATGAACTGATTGCTGAGCATGGAACAATGGAAGCGGCAAGGTTGGCTTTTGCAAAAGGTGAGGCCAATGTGATCATAGAACATATTAAGGCAAATGCAGAGGGTCAATATCAAACTGGAACATTGATAGCAGGGCCAAATGCAGTTACAAAAGTGGGCGTAAGCGTAGCAGTTAAAATTGTATAAATGAATGACATTCTTTTAAATACTGACTTGGATTTAGACTTTGCTGGTGGTGACTTGGTTATTGGTGATGCTACAAAGCAGAATCAGCAGCTACTTGTGATTTCATCAAAGGGAGACTGGAAGGAAAATCCAACAATTGGAGTAGGCGCAGCGGGTTATTTGAAGGATGAAGATGAAGCGGGTCTTATGGCTGAAATCAAGACACAATTTGAAAAAGACGGAATGAAAGTATTTGCTATCAAAGTATCAAATGAAAATATTGAAGTAAGTGCCAGTTATTGATAAACATATTACCCCATTGGATTATGCCATTTTACAGAATGGAAGCATAACTGCATTAATGGCTGTTTGTATGGCTAACGATGCATCCATTACGGATGATCTGGTACCAGGTACTGTGTGGGCAGAGGTGGAAGGTCAGTATGATCAGGTGGAGGTACGCTTTCAAGAAATTACTGCAGCTGCTGAAGAATCAATAGTTAAAAAGCACCAAACCATCATTGATTTTGTCTGCCAAAATGCTGGAGAGATAGGTGGATTGTTTACAACTGCCCTTCTGAATGGGTTAAGTATTACTCAGGATGTAGCTGAAGGAGCAGTCTTAAAAGTGGCACAAACACAACTTAAAGTCATCAATTATTTCAAAACCAATGGAATTGATATTTTTAGTAGCAGGTCTTCATCCGATACAATGTCGGGCGGGATTGGTTATATGCAAATTGGTTCCTCATTTATAGTAAGCTAATGGCACGTACAGTTACAGTCATCCAAAATGATATCATAGCCCAAATGCAGGGGAATCCTATTATTGGCCCATTGTGGACTTCTACCAGTGGAGTAGGCATTTTAAGGGTCATAGCTTTTATTGTGGCAACAAATATTTGGACTTTAGAAACCTTGTTTGATGTTTTCAAATCCGATGTAGATGAAACAATAGCGGCTTTAAAACCGCACAGTCCTAGGTGGTATGCTGAAAAGGCAAAATCATTCCAATATGGTTATGATTTAGTTGATGAATCAGATTACTATGACAACACTGGACTTGACGAAACTGATGTTGCCAATAGTAAAATAGTGGATTATGCGGCTGTTGTTGAGGCTATTCGTGGATTGCGAATCAAAGTAGCCAATGACAATGGAACTGACCTTGTACCGCTTACTGAGCCACAATTAACCGCATTTAAAGCCTATATGCAGCGTGTAAAAGATGGTGGAGTGAAACTTTATTGCACAAGCACGAATCCTGACAGCCTTAAATTGACAATTGACCTTTATTATAATCCGCTTGTTTTGAATGCAGCAGGTCAGCGTTTAGATGGGGAGAGCAGTGAGCCTGTACAAAATGGCACAAAAAATTACCTGAAGAACCTACCATTTAATGGCGTATTTGTTCTCCAGAGTTTAACTGATGCCCTTCAGAAAGTGGATGGCGTAGTGATTGCTGATATCAAGGACGCTTCTGCTAGGTATGGTGCATTGCCTTACCAATCATTCGCAGTTAAGTATTTGCCGGATGCAGGTTATTTACGCATAGTTGACAATGCTGATTTGATTATCAATTTCATACCATACAGTGAATAACAAGATTTACGATATAGATCATAATAAGCTGGTTACTTGGATAATACCAGGCAAAATTCAGAAGCCAAGGTTTTTGAACCTATTAAAGTCATTGGTATACCCTGTAATTAGCCTTTATCTGTCATTCAGAAGGTACAGAACTGCTAAGCAGTATCAGCTTAAAATAACACCACAGGTGTGCTATTTAGAAATGATGCTCAATGATAGGTATGACTATGTTTTACGCAGAATTAGGATTGTGGATTCCATAGATCGTCCAGCACTTAGCATTTTCACAAAGGATGAATTGAAGCCTGTTTATTTGGGTAGTAAGTACATCTATACTTCAGGAGAAGCTGGAACCATCAAGGATGATTATATAGTCCTTGTACCATCAACAATAGTATTTGAAACTGCTGAAATGTTATCTCTTTTGAAGAGCTACCAATTGGCGGGAATGAAACCAAAGATTCAACTAGTATAATATGAATAAGAGAGTCAAACTTGATAACCTTGGAGGGTTCCCCTTAACACAGGACACCCTGAAATTCATGCAAGAAAGCTACCGTGATGCTTTTAAAGCCATTGCATCCTTGCTTGGTGACAAGGTGATAGTTACTGGAGTAGTCAATGTTGCTGGAGTTTTGAGCAATGGTTGGATTACATACCAAGGTGAGTTAATTCCATTTGTTGGTGGAGCAGCCACAGCTGGAGTAGTTATCCAGGAAACCGCAACTTCTGAAGTGTACGAGGACCTTGTAAATAAGGAAGTCTATTTTACTAAAGTGGCATTTTGTGGCGCACCTGCAACCTTCCCATTTGCAGACCTCAAGCCATTGGATACTATTTCTGGTCTTAATGATGCAATTGCTGATCTAGTTGATGGTCTTGCTAATCACGTTCATGCATGGAGTACAATAACCAATAACCCATTCAAGGAGTTCGGTTCAGTTGATATTGGAAACATCCCTGCGAGTGATGGGTTTTACACTATTGCTCTTGCAACTGCTCAACCGGATACTAACTACAAAGTAATTGGCACTTTAAGAGGCAAGAATTCAAACCTTGACTTTGACAATGATGTGAGTTGGGTAGTAGGAAAGTTCACAACCAATCAGTTTGAATTGGCAATTAGAGAGTACGCAGCAGCGGCTCAAAATCTTGCTTTTGATTACATAATAATCCATCCATGATGGCTAAGCAGTCAATTGAAACAATAAAGCAATGGTTTGAAACTGGAGACTATCCAACTCAGCAGCAATTCTGGGATTGGCTAGACAGTTTTATCCATAGAGATAGTGAATTGGCAGTGGCAAACATTACCAATTTAGAAGAGATTTTAATTGGCAAAGCCGATGTAGAAACTGTTACTGTGCTTGCAGGGAGCATAGTACTTGCACCAGGTACTACCACATTTGATGTTCCAGCGGGGCTTTTAGTTGAAAAACTATTGGTTATTGCTCCAACACCAATCTCTTTCAAATGTGGTACTACCCTAGGTGGGAATGAGCTTGTAGATACTTTTGATGTTACTCAGGCTTTTGTTTTCCCGCTTGATCAATACTTCCCTGCTCTGACAACCATTTATTTTTCCGGAGTTTCCGGTGATACCATAATTAAAATCCTAAAACGATGAAAAACCGCATTTTAATTGCAATCTGTGCAATCTTCATGACTTTCCATGCAAGCAGCCAAATTGCTGTTTACAAGGCAAAGCAGCTTCAAGCGATTGATAGCATCAAATTGGTAAATGATTGGATTAAATCTATTTCCAAGGATTCTGCATTTGTAGGGGTAACTGATAGGGATATTCCTTCAGCTCTTGCAGTGAAAAAGCATTTGAGCGGTTCTCTTTTAGGTTATGTGCCAATTACTAGAACTATCAATGGTTATCCATTATCAAGCAATATTAGCCTAAATAAGACCGATGTAGGGCTTGGAAATGTTGACAATACTAGTGATGCCAATAAGCCTGTATCAACGGCACAGGCCGCTTCAATTGCCACCAAACAGGCAACCTTAGTAAGTGGTAGCAATATCAAAACAGTAAACTCCAATAACCTGCTTGGCTCAGGTGATATTTCAGTAGCGTCATTGGTAGGATTTACTCCAGAGAATGCAGCAAACAAGAATGCAAACAATGGATATGCTGGATTAGATGCAGGTGGTAAAGTTCCATTCTCTTTGTTGCCAGCAACTTTGATGGTCTATAAAGGTCTTTGGGATGCAACAACAAACAGTCCTAGTTTATCCAATGCTGTTGGCACTGCTGGTCATGTTTACAAGATCAGTAATAGTGGTGGTCAATATTATGTTGGTAATAGATTTGGGATTGTTGATACACTTTGGGATAATGACTTTATAATTTATAATGGAAGTGCATGGGAAGTAAGTGGTGAAACAAATAATGTTAAAAGTATAAATGGGCAACAGGGAATTGTAACACTTACCACTTCAAATATTTCTGAAGGATCAAACTTGTATTATACAGATGCAAGGGTTGCTGCAAATACCAATGTGGCCGCAAATACTGCAGCTAGGCATACAGCAGCATCCATAGGAACCGCGAATGGTCTTTCTTTAGTTGGCCAACAGTTTTCCTTAGCATTGGCCACGGCTTCTACTCCTGGAGCGTTAAGCGCTGCAGATTGGAATACTTTCAACAACAAGCAAAATGCGCTTGGTTTCACACCTTACAATGCAACCAACCCTGCAGGGTACATTAGCAGTTATACAGAAACAGATCCATTAGTTTATTCCTGGGCAAAACAACCTTCAAAACCAACTTATTCTTATTTGGAAGTTACTGGAACGCCAATTTTAGGAACTTATGCGTCCAGATCATCAGGGTTGGCAGAATTAAGCGAAGCTGTATTTACTGGACCTATTACAGCACCAGGAGGAACTTTTACAGCTAGTGTAGATTTAGGTTTCAATAATCAAGTAACATTTGGAGCGGCACCATATAAATTTAAAATTAATAGAAACTCTAATGGGTATTTAGAAACCTATTTTGATGATGAATATGACGTAGATAATACAGCTGTTAATTTTAGATTTAGAACACTTGGAACTCCAATAATTGGATTAAAATTATTATCAACTGGTGGGGTTATTTTACCTCAAAATTTACCATCAACTTCAACTTCTTCAGGAACATTGGTAGTTGGTGGCGGGGTTGGAATAGCAGGCGCAGTAAACGTTGGGGGTATCGTATCTGCAACAGGTGGGTTCAACAGTACCGCAGCAGTTGGTTTTACTACAAGCGGAAGGGCTTATTCATTTCAAGATATAGTTAGAAGTATTAACACAGGCGCAGATTTTTTAGCTACAATAGAAGGAATTTCGGGCGGTGGTCGTTTTTCAGGCTCTACTGCATATGCTTCCGTTTTAGGAACAAATAATAATACCCCACTTGAATTTGGCACAAACAATATCGTTAGAGGTAGGTTTACGGGTAGCGGTTTACTTGAAATATTGGCTTCTGCTGCATTTTCAAGTAGTGTTGATGCTTTATTTTACAAAGCAGGCGGAAACGCAATAGTTGGTTTTGGCAGTACGGCTGCCCAATTTGCGCCAAACAGTTATTGGCAATCAATAGAGTTATGGACTAATGGAAGTTCAAAAGTAAATATTTCATCCACAGGCGCAATAACCGCTTCAAGCCTTGCAGGCACAGGCGACAGGATGGTAGTTGCTAATTCAAGCGGAGTGTTAAGCACACAGGCAATACCAAGTGCGGGAACAAGTGGAACATACACACCAACACTTACTTATGATAATGGAGATTTGTCAGGTGCAACAGCAACAACCGCTTTATATACAAGAGTTGGGAATATTGTAACAGTTACAGGTGCGATATATGGGGTAGGAACATCCCCATCTTCAGGAACAGGGATTAGAAGTTTTGCTTATTATATAAGCCTGCCTATTACTCAAACAAATACAAACAAAAAGGGAACAGGTGTAATGCAAGGAAATGTTACAAGTGGTATTGGCAGTGATGGTGGTAGGTGTTTCCAAATAACTAATAATGCAATGTATTTGGATATGATAGCATTGTATTCATTCGCAGGTAACAATCTTGCTTGGAACTACACTTTTTCTTATGAAGTAAATTAAATTAATTATATGCAATACTTATCATTCATATTCATAGCTCTAGCAGCATCATTCAATGGAGTGATGGACACATTACTCTGGCACTTTTCAAGATCAATATTCAAAAATCTTAAAATAGAATGGTGGAATCCAAATTACTCATGGATGAGTGTAAATAACTTCATGGGAATTGTCAGATTGGATGCATGGCATTTAGCTAAATATGGAATGCTGATATCAATTTGCCTAGCAGTATTTACTTATAAGCCAGTATTTGGTTATTGGGATTTGCTGATTATGCCAAGTCTCTGGTCAATTTCATTCGAGCTTTTTTATTCTTTTATATTAAAATCAAAACCAAACACACCATGAAACAGGTATTAGTAATTGCCGCAGTCCTTTTAAGTCAAGTAAGTTTTAGCCAAAAGGTGACAGATTCAGTAGTCATCAAAATGGATACTACAACCTACAAGTATATTACATCTCTGATTCGTGAGAATATTGATGGGAGGTCTGCTACTGGCCAGACTATCCTTGGAAACATTCTCCAGCCATTGTCAAGGTTCAGTTTTCTTCAACCAGCTGACAAGCCTAAGGAGATCAAAGTCAAACAGTAACCGTTTTTTTCATTGGGGAAATAGGCAAAAAATACCCAATTATGAAACAGTTCAACTTGAGAACACCGATAAGCTACTACGGTGGAAAACAAAAGCTAGCTAGAACAGTACTTTCATTTATGCCGCAACATAAGCTCTATTGTGAGCCATTTTTAGGCGGTGCAGCAATTTTCTTTGCAAAGGAACCCAGTCAGGTAGAAGTGATCAACGACACTAACAAGGAGTTGATTAACTTCTACCGTGTCTGTAAAAATCGGTTTCACGACCTCAGTTCATTAGTCAGGACCACCTTACACAGCCGAGAAGAGCATGACAATGCTTGGATTATCTACAACAAACCTCATTTATTTGATGAAGTGCGCAGAGCATGGGCTGTGTGGGTTTTAAGCACCCAATCTTTCAGTGCAATGCTGGACGGTAGTTGGGGTTATGATAAGGCAGATGATACAACCACTCGTAAGATCACTAACAAAAGGGAGGAATTTACCGAGCAGCTGGCTTTAAGGCTTCAGCATGCCCAAGTGGAATGTGCTGATGCCATCTACATTATTCAGAGCAGGGACCAACTGGATAGCTTCTTTTACTGTGACCCGCCTTACTTCAATTCCAACTGTGGCCACTATGATGGCTATACTGAGGAAGATTTTGAGCAGCTTCTGAAGACATTGGCAGCTATCAAGGGTAAATTCATGCTGAGTTCTTATCCTGGAGAACTGCTTAAACGGTACGCAAAGGCCAATAACTGGCAGATGTGGAGCATTGAGCAGGGAGTTAGCGTAAATGCCAAAGGAGGGTACTTAAAGCGCAAGGTGGAGGTTATTACGGCCAATTTTGAACTGAAAGCAGGGTAACCTAGTTCTCAGTTAAAGTAGGCCCCGGACTGTTGTAAACGCCAATCTACAACAATGCCTTTATCGGGCGTCCGGGGCTTTATTTTTGGGAAATAGGCCGAGGTCGTACCCGATAAAGGCATAAAAATTGAAGTAGATTGGCAGCTCAAATATAGCTTAATGAGTGCTGTTTAAGTTGGAAAAATGAGTTTTTTCACCCACCTTTAAAAATTATACGTTTCGTTTTTATTTTTTAATCGAATGAATTTTGCGCTTTTATAACATGGTGTCATTAGGCTGATTAAATTGAATGTTAGTAATAATTAATCTGGTGATTTAACAACCAGACTTCCTCCTTTTTGTCTTGGCGGAAACATGGCCAAGGATTTCATGTGCGCTCCTACTAAGTCCTGTACCTGTCCTCCCCAGGCAATCCCCAATTTCATGGCTATCTCCCTACTTTTCCAATCAGTATGGTGTTCAAAAGGATCCTGTCTTAGATTCACTAACAACGCACTGGGTCTATTATAATCAAAGAATCCTTCTCTGGTTTGAAAATGTGATTTCCAATTGCCAATTCTGATAGCGGTTAACTCGCTCTCATTGTAGTATAATTCAAAGTTTCTTTGTGATGGTGCATCAGTAGTCCAATGTGCCAAGTTATTGACTCCATCTATATATACTTTCTTGGTTTCTTTTAATTTTTCTGCTAATCCATCAACGCCTGCCGCTGCTGCCAATGTGGTAAATAGGTCTGTATGGTCTTGAATCCCATTACTTACTTTGCCTGCAGCAATTTTTGCTGGCCATCTAACCAACATGGGAACACGAACACCACCTTCCCAGGTAGTTGCTTTTTCTCCCCTAAAAGGAGTAGCTCCTCCATCAGGAAACCAATCTACCATGGCTCCATTATCCGTAGTGAATACAACAATGGTATTATCAGCAATGCCCAAATCCTCTAGTTTTTTCAAAAGCTTTTTCACCATATTGTCCAACTCAATCATACCAGAACCATATAGGTCAAACTCAGAAGAATAAGGCGTTGCTAAATTTTTGCTTGACTCTTTTAAGTGCGTATAAATATGCATTCTAGATGGATTAAACCAAGTAAAAAATGGCTTTCCCTCTTTATTACTTTTATCTATGAACTGCAGCGCCCTGTCTAAAAATTCATCATCCACTGTTTCCATTCTTTTTGGATCAAGTGGACCTGTATCATGAATAGTTTGCTTGCCAATTTTTCCAAATCTGGCATCGTTGGTAGTATCATTTTTATCAGAGGCTTTGCAATCCAAGACCCCTCTTGGACGATACCTTTCATTAAACCCTTGGTCCTTGGGCCACATTTGTAAATAAGGCTCTTCTTCAGTATTTAGATGGTAGAGATTACCATAAAATTCATCAAAGCCATGAACGGTTGGCAAGTGTTCATTTCTGTCTCCCAAGTGATTTTTTCCAAATTGACCTGTATTGTATCCCAATGGTTTTAATACTTCTGCAAGGGTAGGGTCTTTGTCACTCAAACCAATGGGAGAGCCAGCCATTCCAACGGTGGTAAGACCGGTTCTAATGGGTAATTGCCCAGTAATCATCATATTCCTTCCGGCTGTACAACTGGGTGCCGCATAATGATCGGTAAACAAGATTCCTTCTTTAGCCAATCTGTCAATATTGGGGGTAGGTACCATCATTCCATGACTGTAGGCACCTACATTCCAATAGCCTACATCATCAGGCATAATGACTAGGATATTGGGTTTGTCTTTTTTGACGGAATTGGGTTTGTTGACCTTTGAATCAACTTGTTTTTGTGCATAGCTGGTCCAAAAGCAAACAACCAAAATGGCGCTCAGCAAAAATTGCTTTGTGTAATGCATATTTATGGTGTTTTGGGTAAGTTTAAGAATAAAGTATTGAGTCCAATTTGAAAGGAAGTACCTGCAAATCTATTGGTAGTTCCAAAGTTTTGGGTAACCCTAGCCAATAACCCAAATTTGCCTGGCTTGATCCAATAAGACCCATATAGGCCAAGTCCAAAATATTGGTCAGATAAAAAACTTCCGCTAGTTCCTTTATCCGAACCTGTCTGTTTGGTATAAAAACCAAAAAGGCCAATTTCATGACCCATCATCATGGTATAGGCCAATCCATAATCTAGTGTAACATGTGGCGCTTCTTTGAAATCTACTCCTTTCTGTTTTGAATTAAACTCATAAGTAGCTGCTACATTTGTAATGAGTTGTTTGGAGATTTTGTATTTAGCAGCCACCCTCAAATTATGTGACCAATAACCTAGACCAACATTTTCTGCATCTCCAACTTTATATTTTCCAATGGGAGCCCATATTCCATAAGTAAAACTGTAGTCCCATTTTTTCTGATTCCAGGTAAGCCAAATGGGTTGTAGATAAATATCGCCCAAGCCAAAGGATTTGGTTTTAAAACTGGCAGTTCCGGATCCGGTTTGATTTGAAAAATAGTCTAATGCAATATTGGCACTGGGTTGGTTCAAAGTAGGAATCACCATAAATCCCCAATTGGCATTCAGGATTTTGGTTTTTGCACCATAGATCATCATCAGGATATAAGAACTGGTTTTTACATTTTGGCTAATGTTCAAAGCTGTTGGATTGCCCGGTTGTGGATTGATCAACTTATCTGATTTGTCACCATTGGCATTATAGAAATTCATATTGGAATACCCATAATATGCAGGAATGATAAAACCCGGAGGTGGTGTATAATAATCATTGGGGTTAAAAGAACTACCCATATAATGTCCCTGAGCATTGGAATTGATAGCAAGAAAAAGCAATAAAAAAGAACTGATTAGTTTTTTTAACTTTAAAAAATTGTACAAAGTCTGTCTCTTATACACATCTCCGAGCCCACGAGACCGGAGCCTATCTCG
>CAMFKK010000006.1 GCA_945957225.1 uncultured Sphingobacteriia bacterium
GGAGTGATAGCACTTGTGACGCTTTTTGCTAAGGCCTTTAGGTCTACGGTAAAAAACTACAGTGCGGTACCGGTAGAAGTGGTAGGAACCTACTGGCACTTTGTGGATGCATTATGGATTTACTTGTTTTTGTTTTATAACTGGATTGGATAGTTTAAGAAAAAGTTGGGATTTATTCCTTATTTTTCAACGCCAGCCAATATTTTTGTACCGAAATTTTTAGCTTAAGACATGTCAACTACAACAACTGCAACAACACCCAAGCTTTGGAGCGGAGGTAAAAGCCCCTTCAACGTAGAGTATGGTAAATTGATGATGTGGTATTTCCTGATGAGTGATGCTTTCACTTTTGGGGCTTTCCTGATCTCTTACGGTACCATTCGTTTTTCAACCAATGGATGGCCTGACCCCAATGAAGTGTTCAAAAGCTTCCCTTTTGCACCGGAAGGTGTACACGCACCATTGGTGTTTGTAAGTATCATGACTTTTATCTTGATCATTAGTTCTGTAACCATGGTATTGGCGGTGAAAGCTGGTCAGAACATGGATAAGAAAGGGGTAACAACCAATTTGATCTGGACCATTATTGGCGGTATTGCCTTCTTGAGCTGTCAGGCTTGGGAGTGGAACCACTTACACCATGAAGGTGCTTGGTGGGGTATGAATCCATTCTTGAATGCAGATGGTTCTGCTTCTTCTACCAACTTCACCAACTACTTCTTTACCATCACTGGTTTCCATGGATTCCACGTATTCTCTGGTGTGATCATCAATATTGTAATGTTGATTATGACGCTTACTGATAAATTTGAACAACGTGGTCATTACCTGATGATTGAGAAAGCTGGTTTGTACTGGCACTTTGTAGACCTGGTTTGGGTATTCGTATTCACTTGTTTCTACTTAATCTAAGACAATCCATTAAAAACACACAAGCTATTATCATATGTCACATACTGCTGAACACGAAGCACACCATGATGGTGGAACCAAAGAAATTGTAAAAGTAACCGTAATCCTTTCAGTACTTACTGTAGTAGAATTGATTCTAGGTTTCTGGATGATGGGCATGACCAGTGTAGGATTACGTTTAGCCGTGAAAGGTTCCATTGTTATCCTGATGTTGGCTAAAGCCTTCTACATTGTTGCTTATTTTATGCACTTAAAGCATGAGTTGAAGAACCTGATCATGACCATTGTAGTTCCTTTGGCCTTGTTTATCTGGTTTATCACGGCTTTTTTAACCGATGGTAACTCATTTAGGAACCTGCGTAATACCTATGATCCACACTTCAAGGAGCAAAGCACTATTAAAGTAGAAAAGAAAGAAGCGGCTAAGCACGAAGAAAAACACGAAGAAAAGCACGATACCAAACATGAGGGTTATTTGGATGAACCAAGAACAGCTCATTAATTTATAAAGAATAGACAAATCAGCCATCCCAGTTAACGGGATGGCTTTTTTATTGGTTATTTTTGCAGCATGAATAAAAAAGCCATACTAGGGTTAATGGTAGCACTGTTGGTGCCAGTACTATGTTACTTGGCGCTTAAATACTTTAGCGAGAAGGCAGTTGATATGCCTAGAAAATACTTGTTAGATACCGTAGTTACAAGGGTTGAAAAAGGAAAAGAAATCACAGACAGTATTTGGCATCAAACAGCCAATATTCATTTACAAAATCAATTGGGTGATTCGGTTGGTTTGTTTGACAAAAAGGGTAAAATTATAGTAGCCGATTTCTTCTTTACCAGTTGTGGAAGTATCTGTCCTAAGCTCACACACAATATGGCTAAGATGCAGCAGTCCTTTATTACAGGAGGAAATGTGCGCAATAAAATAGACACCAGCATCGTACAGTTCATTTCGTTTACGGTTGACCCAGAACGCGATTCTGTGGCGGCCATGAAAAACTATGCAGACCGTTTTGGCGTTAACCATGATAACTGGTGGATGTTAACGGGTAACCGTGATTCTATTTACAAATTTGCCTTTGAAGAATTAAAGGTGGACAAGTTTAGTGAAGAGCCCGTATCGCCGGATTTTGTGCATACCAGTAGATTTGTACTCATAGATAAAGACCATTATGTACGCGGATATTACAATGGATTAGACAGTATATCCATGGGCAAATTGGCCAGAGATATTGGTTTGCTCATGTTAGAAAAGGACAAGAAACAAAAGAGTACTATTTTCACGCAAATCATTGACCTGAGCTGGCTTTGGTTAATCATAGTATTAGCAGTAACCTTTTTCATGTTCTATTTAAGAGGCCGTAGAAAAATCAATGGCTAGTCAACAAGTTGTTCAAAATACTGTTATTATCTACCATAATAATACCAATTCATGTTACAAGCATCTATTTCAAAAAACGATAAAAAAGCCTATTGGCTCATTGGCATCTTTTCTGTTGTTGTATTCTTAGCAGTAAGCGTACTCACAAAGATCAAGCTCAATGTAGACCTTGGTTTTGACGTGCATCTTTTTGCAGCCTTTAATGCATTTGTAAATGCTACCATAGCGGTATTATTGGTAGCAGCACTAGTAGCTGTAAAAAATGGTAAGTACCAATTGCATAAGCAGATCATGATGGCAGCATTGGTTTTGTCTATTCTTTTCTTGGTATCCTATATTGCGCATCACTTATTAGCAGGTGAAGCAAAGTTTGGAGACGCTGATCATGATGGCATTGTTACTGATGCGGAAAAAGCTGCGGTAGGTGCTGTAAGAACCATTTATTTTATTATCCTAATTACGCATATTATTCTTGCGGCAATTATTCTCCCATTCATTTTATTTACAGCCTATCGTGCTTTAACAGCGGAATTCCCATTGCATAAAAAACTGGCAAAAATTACCTGGCCTCTTTGGTTCTATGTAGCAGTTACCGGTCCAATTGTATATTGGATGATTAAGCCTTTTTATAGCTAGCTATTTTTCTAACTAATCTTAATCTAAAGAGAGTTCTACAGAGGGGTCCCAGTATTTTGTTTTGAAGTCCTGGATCACATTGTCCTTGACAAAGACTTTTTCCTTGGCCAATAATTCTTCCATTAAAGTAGGTGTAGCAAAATGCGCTTTGCCGCTGAGCATCCCATTGCGGTTGACTACACGGTGAGCAGGCACTTTGGGAGAAACATGATGTGCACCGTTCATGGCCCAACCTACCATTCTAGCACTCATCTTGGTTCCTAAATAAGCTGCAACGGCACCATAACTGGTAACACGGCCCTTGGGTATCAGTCTTACCACATCATAGACCTGTTCAAAAAAACTAGCGTCTTTTCTACCACTGGGCAGAATTGATTTTGGCTTTTCAACAGTAATAGGTTTTGCAGATTTCTTAGATGTAGGAGATTTGGCCATCAGCCAATTTACGCATTTTCTTTTTGAAGTAGTTGAGAGCGCCTTGGTTCAGGTACAGATTCAAACTGATAAGGACAATGTCTACATCCGTGTCCACAACAATGGCCTTTGTTAATATGATAGTGCTCGGTGAAAACTACATTGCCGTTTTCATCGTAATAAAAATCTAGGTTCTCAGTCAAGTTCTCGCTCACTAATCAATTGTTTTAAAACGGCATCCTTTTCCTTTGGTAGCTCTTTGTCCAATTGAAAACAGAGATAATGAATCCTATTACTTTGGGCAATGTCTAAACCCTCGTAATGGGTTTTGATTAAGAGATCCTGTTTCACCTCCGGTTGGGCGTGCACGTTGTCTGAATCTTCTAACACCGTAAGTTCAAATAAGTTCAAAACAGTTTTAGTGAACTCATAGAGGTCTGGACTATCCGTTTTTAAGTGTACCAATCCACCTGGGGCCAAAACCTCTTGGTAGAGCCTTAAATAGCGAGGATAAGTCAATCTTTTCTTAGCCCTGGAAAACCTAAGTTGTGGATCAGGAAAGGTAATCCAGATTTCTGACACTTCTCCTGGGGCATAATAATCTGTGATCTTGTCAATATGGGAGCGAACAAATGCCACATTGTTCAAACCATCGTCCAGGGCTGTTTTGGCACCGCGCCAAATCCTATTCCCCTTCAGGTCCATACCAATAAAATTTCTATTGGGATAAAGCCTACCCAATCCTACGGCATATTCACCCTTGCCACAGGCTAGTTCAAGCGTAAGACTGCCATCGTTTTTAAAATAGTCCTTCCATTTACCGGGCATGCCTTGCGGATACTCGTGTACGTTTGGGAATTGTTTAATGGCTTCAAAGCGGATGAGTTTTTTCTGTCCCATGCCGGCAAAACTAAACTAATTCCCGTTTGTGGTAAAATGCCGTCTTAAACATCGCGCTAGCAAAATACCCTGTCTAGGGTATAGACCGCTTTTCTCCCAAACCTAATTTCATTGCTTCAAAAAAGTACTTATGTATATTATTGGACACAAATCCATTTCACTGGCTAAAGAAATGGTACAGGATAAATGCCCCAATTGCGCAAGTAATCATAGTGTAGAAATGGAAGTGTTTCAGAAATATGTTCACTTCTTTTACATACCCTATTTGCCAGCAGGTAAAACCGGTGTGAGCTATTGCAGCAATTGTAAACAGTCTATGCTTGACAAAGACATGCCAGCTAATCTGAAAGAAGCCTATCAACAATTAAAAGCCAAAACCAAGATTCCTATTTGGATGTTCTCTGGTGCAGTGTTAATGATCTTATTGATAGTCTATCAGAAAAATCATCAGCAACCATAAAAAATCCCGATAGCGACTTACTATCGGGATGCAATTTATTGGTAAATTAAAATTATAAGCCTGCGGTCTTTTGATTGTTTAAATCCATTTTCCAAGCATTCAGTAAAGATCTTAAATCTGATGTTTGTTTCTTGGAAGAGATATTATAATAACTAGTGCTGTTCACGCCACTATTTAGTGGATCATAACTTTTTGCACTACTTCTTAAGGCTGTGGGTTCGTTGGTTTTTGCATTCACGGTAACAGAACCATTATTTTCAGTGTATTTGTAAAACTCTTTGAATACAATTGGGTTTTGAATCTCGTTTAATTTACACTCAAACAAAGTTTTTCCTGCTTTATCCAATACCAACATTTTTGCAGGCAAATCATATCTCAATTCAACTTCATTTGCTTGGGTACTATTGGTTAAAACGGCTGCAGCAGTGTTTTTTTCTGAAATAATTTCTGGTTTGGAAACCAGTACTTGTACGGTAAAGTCAGGATTCTTTTGATTGAGTTCCTTATTAGCCAATTCAGGGAAAATATTCAATACTTCTTTTCTAATTCCCGGATTTCTATCAGTTTCTTGTTTGTCTTGCCAAACCAGTGCAATATTATAGCTCTTGGCTAATGACATTTGTTCTTTAGTGGCTGTTAAAGCAGAACGGCTGTTTTGGGCAAATGCACTAGCTACGCAAAAAAGCATCGTGCACAGGAGTAATTGTTTTTTCATGGCGTTTGTTTTTAAAAGCAATTCAAATATAATGCCAAAACCAGCTATTCCATAGGCTTTTTGACAAGTGGTTGAAAGTCAAAACTAATACATGGCTAATTGCCTGCACTGGCTTAAATTGTGGCATAAGTTGGCTATATGAAATCTCTTGTATCTTTTTTAAATGTATGGGTATTACTCATTTGTCTGAGTACTAATAGCGCTGATGTACAAGCGCAAAACGCAAATTCAGTGGGTGCTATTGGGGTACAGGACCGGGACTATTGGGTGAATACCTTGTACAAGATTGTCAACCCTGTTGTGAAAAATATGGCAGCTGGCACCCTTAAACAAAACCTACCCTTAGAAAAAGGGCCGGGTTATAGTTTGAATGTGACCAAGGTAACTTATATGGAAGCCGTGGGTAGAACCATGGTGGGATTAGCGCCTTGGTTGGCCTTGCCTGAAGAGAATAGCAAAGAAGGAGCTTTGCGCAAACAAATCATTGCAGACTTGCTGAAAGGCCTACCCAATACGGTTAATCCCGCACATCCAGATTATTTAAATTTTACCACCGAGCAACAACCCATTGTAGACGCAGCATTTATGGCACAAGCATTTTTGCGTGCACCTGCACAACTTTGGCAACCCTTGGATACGCTCACCAAACAACGTTTTATTGCAGAATTCAAAAGCCTGCGAACCAGAAAACCCAGTTATAGTAATTGGCTATTATTTTCAGGTATTACTGAAGCCTTTCTTTTAAAGATTGGGCAACAGGCAGACCCATTCAGAATGGATATGGCCTATAGAAAAATGAAAGAATGGTATGTGGGCGATGGCTATTATAAAGACGGAGAAAAATTTGCAATGGACTACTATAATAGTTTTGTGATTCAGGGGATGATGGTAGACATGACGGCTATTATGGCTGAGCGCAGAATGATAGCTGTTGCGGAGTATGAAGAAGCTTTGAAAAGAATGATTCGCTTTGCTGAATTGCAAGAACGCATGATTTCTCCTGAAGGAACATATCCAGTTATTGGCAGATCGCTTACTTATAGAATTGGCGCTTTCCAAGCATTAGCTCAAGTAGCTTTAATGGAGAAATTACCCAAAGCAGTATTGCCTGCACAAGTGCGATGTGCTTTGACCAAGGTTATGCAAAACCAGTTTGAAGCTGCTGGCACATTTACTGCAGATGGATGGTTGCAATTGGGTTTTGCAGGACACCAACCAGAGATTGCTGACACTTATACATCCACTGGTTCACTCTATCTCTGCACGGTTGGATTTCTTCCTTTGGGTTTGCCAGCAAACAACCCTTTCTGGTCTAGACCTGCGGCTGATTGGACCAGTAAAAAAGCATGGAGTGGACAATCCACTAAGAAAGATTATCATGTAGACTATTAATTGCAGATGCATGAATACACTGAAAAACTGAAACATGAAAATCCTTTTCTTTTTACTATTGACTTGCCTTCTTGGATGGCTACAACCCATTCAAGCGCAGGGTATTTTGTTTAGTCAAAGTCACGAGAATGGTGTTTATCATAGTGGTGATAGAGCAAGGGTGGTGCTATCTATCAAGGACAAATCAACACAGGTTGTGACACTCAAGCTTCAACACAATTTTAGCAGCTACACAACAGAACAAAAAAATTATCATGGCGACTCCTTGGTGGTGTTTGATCAAATTGTGAGTGAGCCAATCACCCTTGTTTGGGAAGCCAGAACCAACAATGATTCTGGATGGATGGGATTAATTGTCAACCCCGAATCTTATCAGCCAGGAACAAAAAGACCAACAGATTTGGAATCTTTTTGGAACAAGCAGAAAAAAGATTTACGTGCTCTGCCCATACTGTTGATTTCAAAACCGGCACCCAATACTGATCCTGCCTATCAATGCTTTGATCTAGAAATCAATTGCACATCGCCCAAGCCGGTACGAGGCTATTTTGCTATGCCAACCAATGCTGCAAAAAAATCACTACCTATTGTCATTAATTTTCATGCAGCAGGCGTTGCTGGAGACTGGTGTAGGTCAAAACCAGAAATCGCTTTGCGATATGCGCGTATGGGAAAAGGCGCATTGGTATTTGACTTAAATGCGCATGGCATGTTGAATGGTCAATCACAAGCTTATTACGATAGTCTTGATCAAGGAGAACTCAATCGCTACGCACAAATAGGCATCACCAATAAAAATGAATCCTATTTCTTAGGCATGTATCAACGCTTGCTTAGAACCATTGATTATTTAACCAGTTTACCCGAGTGGGATGGTAAAAGAATCTTGGTTATTGGAGAGAGCCAAGGTGGCGGTCAATCTTTAGTGGCTGCTGGGCTTGACAAGCGGGTTACTGCAGCCGTAGTTACAGTGCCAGCCATGTGTGATTGGGGCGGTACCTTGGTGGGTAGAAAAGGCTCCTGGCCCTATTTGTTTGAAACCAAGATAGACCGAACAGTCTTAGAAGCCAACCTGCCTTATTTTGACGCCGCTCATTTGCTCAAAGGATCAACAGCCACCATTGTAGCAGAAATAGGATTGATAGACCAAACCTGCCCCTCTTCTGCCTTGTATGCAGCGCTTAATCAAACCAAGGGCAAGAATATTATTGTAACTGCTCCTTATAGAGCCCACCATTTTACGCAAACTGCCTATAGGCAAATTTGGGAGACGCAAGTGAATAAAGTGAAGCAGGATTTTATAGTGGACTATTTGAAGTAAACCAAGATCCATTATAAGGATTAGCTGTTGTTATCATTAATTTAATATTAACAATTTGGGTATAGCCCGCTGATTACTAGCCCAAATGCTTTATTCAAATTGGAATCATCTTTGGTTTAGACTAGCATATTTACAAAAATGGTATATTACATCATTGAAAAAACCAATCGTCATAGCATTATTACTTTTATTTGCGGCATCCAATCTATTGATGCCATATGCAAACTTTGATGATACCCGATCCCTACAAATTGTTTATAATACTTGTTTGGCTAGCGATGCAGACATGAATGTAATGGAGTTTGTGGGGGAAAAATTATTGGGTTTGGGTTTTGAAGGCGATGAAGAAGACGAAGTAGAGATTCCCGTAAAATCATCTACTCCTATCAATACAGGATCAGTGATACAAATTCATAGTGGGGTCATGTACCAACAACCCCAGTTTGTATATACAGCTCTGGCAATTCCTGTAGTTATAACAATAATCCCTTTGAAAAACGCAGGTGTTCCATCTGTTGAATTTCATCCTGCTATATTTCATCCTCCAACAATAGCGGCTGCATAATTCACTATTTTCTGCTTTCAACAAAGCAGCTATTATTCTATTTTATATATCGATTAAAAAATATTATATGAAACGTATTTTCATAATGCTAATGTTATGTATTGGCTTGATAAGTATTACAAACGCTCAAAAAAACAAGGTAACTCCAGCTGCTGAAAAAGCATTCATGCAAAAATTCCCAACCGCTAAAGAAGTAAAATGGGAAAAGGAAGGCAAGGATGAATATGAAGCCAGTTTTGTAATGGACGGTAAAAAAGGCTCCGCTAATTTTTCTGGGAAAGGCGATTGGATGGAAACTGAAATGGCCATTCCACAAGCTAAAGTACCAAAATCAGTTTTGGATGGTTTTAATAAAGCGTTTGCTGGCGCAACCATTAAAGAAGTATATAAGATTGAGTCTAAAGAAGGCAGGAACTATTTTGAAATTGAATATAGTTTAAAAGGTAAAAACAAAGAAACCAAAATAGATGTATCAGGAAAAATAATGTAAATACACCCACTACCGATTATACAGTCAACTATGCCTATTTTTTATTTAGGCGGGGCTGTATAATTGGTAGTATTTAAAATAATTTTCAATGAAAATTTTAATATTAAATATATTGTTCTTTGCAAGCATTGTTGCGAATGCACAAACCATTAAGGGCACTATAAAAGATGCAGCTACTGGTAAAGGAATAGGAGGAGCATCTATTGTAAATGTTACAACTAAAAAAGGCGTACAGGCCGATTCATTGGGAAACTTTGTGATGAATGGTTCTGGTAAATTGCAACTTAAATTTTCTGCTACTGGATATGCCAATTTAGATACCCTGATGATTGCTAGTACAGATATCAATCATCAAATTTCATTGATGGCTGCAGCAGAAGAGTTAGATGAAGTGGTCATTGTATCATCTTCCAGAACTAATTCACGGATTGAAGATTTACCAACCAAGGTAGAAGTATTGGGTTCAGAAGAAGTGCATGAGGAAAATGGGATTAAACCGGGCAATATTGCCAGCTTATTGGGAGATATCGCAGGTATTCAAATTCAGCAAACCAATGCCGCAACTGGAAATGCCGATATGCGCATACAGGGATTACAAGGAAAATACACGCAAATTCTTAGAGATGGAATGCCCTTATTTGGTGGTTATTCTGGGAGTTTTAGCATTCTGCAAATACCTCCATTAGACTTGCAACAAATTGAATTGGTAAAAGGTGCGGCTTCTACATTATATGGCGGTGGCGCTATTGCAGGCATGTTGAATTTAATTTCTAAAAAACCCAAACTAGGCAAACCAGAAGCAAGTCTTACCTTGAACCGGTCTACCTTATTAGAAAATAATGCCAATTTATTTTTCTCAGGACGAAACAAAAAAACAGGCTATACATTTTTTGCCGGTGGAACATGGCAAGATCCTGTAGATGTAAATAATGATGGTTTCTCCGATGTCCCATCTGTTAAGTCGGTGTTTATCCATCCCCGATTCTTTTTGTATGGCTCGGAAACCTCAACTGTGGTGTTGGGTTATACCTTGAATTATGAAGACAGGAATGGTGGTGATATGCAAGCTTTGAATAAATTGTCTAACGCTTCCAAAGCATTTTTTATTCAGAATAAAAGTTGGCGCAACACGGCTGATATTGTGTGGGAGAAAAAGCTAAAAGGAAATGCTTTACTTAGTACCAAAGCAAGCACCAGTTTTTTTAGTAGAGATGTGTTAACCAATAGTTTTGGGATGGGTGGAAAGCAACTGATCTGGTATACTGAAATGGCCTACTCTAATAAAACCGAGCATCACAACTATGTGATGGGGATTAATTTCAATGGTGACCAATTCACCAAAAAACTACCGGATAGCACTTTATTGCAAAATGAAAAGAATAATACAATTGGTTTTTTTGCTCAAGACGACTGGAAATTCCATCCTAATTTCACCTTACAATCGGGCTTACGTGTAGACGTACACAATAATTATGGTACATTTTTTTTACCTAGGTTATCGCTCATGTACAAAGCCAATCAAAAAATAACCATGCGTATTGGTGGAGGACTTGGCTACAAAACTCCCACCTTGTTCAATTCGGAGATAGATGAAAGACAATACAAATATATTGCGGGCTATAAATTGGGTACAACGGCCGAGAAATCCTATGGAGCAAACTTTGATGTGAACTATAAAACAAATCTAGATGGTTGGAGCCTTACATTTAATCAGACATTTTTCTATAATAGAATTGACAAGCCAATCTTATTAGAAACATTGCCAACCGTGTTGCCAACTCCAGTCTATATGTTTATGAATCAAACGCAACCATTAGAGACAACAGGTTTTGAAACTTATATTGCTGCCCACAAAAATGCGTTAGAGTTGTATTTGGGATATGTATATACCAATGCTAAAAGAAAATACAATCCTGCTCAACCAAATTTACCCTTAATTGCTCGGAATAAATTGGCCACAGTAATTGCTTATGAGTTTAGTAAAAAATTCAGGGCTGGCGTAGAAGCAGCATATACAGATAAGCAGTATTTAGATAATGGCCAAACCACCACTCCCTATGTTTTTGCTGCTCTAATGATGCGTTATAATATTGGTAAAACCTCTATTGTATTGAACTGCGAAAATTTATTCGACTATAGACAGAATAAAAATAATCAAGTAGTTTTTCCTCCACTCAATAATCCAAGCTTCCCAGAAATTTGGGCGCCATTGGATGGCAGGGTGGTAAATATGTCTGTATTTTTTAAATTGTATTAACCAACCAACTTCATTTCAAACTTTATCAAATGAAAAAAATGATCCTTCCTATTTGCCTACTATTGGTAGCATTTACTACCCATATTTCTGCGCAATCAGGTTACCAACTAGTAAAAACATTTCATATTGCCAGTATGGGTGGATGGGATTATCCATCTGTAGATGCTAACTCCAATAAATTGTACTTATCTCACGGAGGGCAAGTCAATATTTTAGATAAAACAACCGGAGACAGTATTGGAGTGATCTCAAATACCACAGGGGTGCACGGCATAGCTTTTGTACCCTCTTTGGGAAAGGGATATACCAGTAATGGTAGAACCAATAATGTTACTGTATTTGATTTAAAAACAGGGAATACTATTGGAACTGTTTCAGTAGGCAAGAACCCAGACTGGATTATGTATGATACATTCTCCAAAAAAATTATAACCAGCAATCATAGCGGAGGAGATCTTTCATTAATAGATGTACATACTGATCAAGTAGTGGCAACCATTGCAGTGGGCGGTACCAAATTGGAAACAGTGGTAAGTGATGAAGCGGGTAAATTATTTGTGAACTTAGAAGATAAAAATCAAATTGCTGAAGTTGATATTGCAAAAAGCGCTGTAACCAATATTTGGGAATTAGCACCATCAGAATCTCCAACTGGTTTAGCAATAGATATCAAAACCAAACGTCTCTTTTCTACCTGCGAAAAAACCTTGGTGGTCATGGATGCAACTAATGGAAAGATAGTAGCTACGGTACCAATTGGAGAAGGTTGCGATGGAGCTGCATTTGATCCAGCTACAAAATTAATTTTCACTTCTAATGGATCTGGTACTGTTTCAATTGTGAAAGAAGTTTCAGCTAATGAATATAAATTGGTTGAAACTGTAGTAACTAAAAAGGGAGCACGAACTATTTCATTGGATACTAAGACACATATGATTTATTTGCCCACTGCCGATTACGAACCTTTACCTGCGGATGCACCAAAAGGTACAAGGGCTAAAATGATTACGGGATCATTTCAGGTAATGGTTTTAGCTCCAAGTAAGAAATAAGATAAAAAATTGCAGGTCATGAAATTTTTTAAAGCAGTCCTTAAGTTGCAACTGATAATTTTATTTTTAGCTAGTGCAGTTGTTGTTCATGCACAATCCAATGATAGTATCATTCATTTTGTTTTTACTTCTGATGTGCATTTTGGTTTACAGAAAGAGCATTTTAGAAATAATGAAAAAGTTTCTGCACTTGAAGTAAATAAAGCATTGGTGCAAGCCATGAATCAGTTGCCTGTTGCGCAGTTTCCTGACGATAAGGGGGTTCAGCAAAATAGACTGGTCAAGGGAATTGATGCATTAATCATTACAGGAGATATTGCCAATAGAATGGAAGGGGGAATTCAATCTGCCACGGAATCATGGAAGCAGTTTAAAACTATTTTTATTGATTCTTTACACTTAAAAAACCAATATGGATCTAAAACTGATTTATGGGTGATGCCAGGTAATCATGATATGAGTAATGCAATTGGTTTTCACAGACCCATGATCCCCAAAAAAGATCCAGGATCAATGATTGGTATTTACAACTTAATGTTTCCAGATCAACCCATTCATCATTTTGATAGTTCTATACATAGGATTCATTATTCAAAAGATCTAAATGGCATCCATTTTATATTTTTAAGCTTATTTCCTGATTCTGCAGAACGGGTATGGATGGAAAAGGATTTGAAAAAAGTTAAAACTGAAACACCTGTTTTATTATTTGCACATTCGATACCAGATGTTGAGCCTCGTTTTTTTGAAAATCCAAACGGTATTCATGATATAAATGAGGAAGACAAATTTGAAAATTTGGTTCCTGAACGCTACAAAGATGGTAAAGATGTAAAGGGGCAAACTATTCTAGAGCAGAATGGTTTTGTTGATTTTTTAAAAAAACATGCTAATATAAAGGTTTACTTTCATGGGCATGAAAACTTCACAGAATATTATCAATATAAGGGTCCAGAAAATAATATCAATCTTACTTGCATTAGAACGGATAGTCCAATGAAAGGTAGGTTTTCATCTAAGGATGAAACCCTACTAGCATTTGAATTGGTGTCAATAAATACAAATTTAAATATGCTTACAGTAAGAGAAATCTTATGGAACTCAAATAAAAACGGCAAAAATTTTAATTGGGGTAAAAGCATGAATATCTCATTGAGATAAGATTTATTGAATGCAAAGGGAAATTTGATTTTGATAGGTAGCTATAAATTTCCATTTTTCATTGTAATCTTCTCAAAGTACCCAATATCTTAGTCTCACATCATTCAAATAAAAAAGCCGCAACCATCTGCAAGAGTTGCGGCTTTTTAAAGCTGTAGGGGGAGGGATCGAACCTCCACGAAGTAGTTAGCTATAGCACAAAGTTCAGTGGTCGACCCTGGTCGTCCCGATAAATCGGGACGGCTCTATGCTACGTTTGTCCTATGATCTTCACCCCCGAGACAAGAGGGCATGTCTGCCAAAAGTTTCATCACCCCACAGTATATAAGATCTTTCCCTTGGTTGGGAAGACAAATATACAACCGTTCATCACAATTTTGCAAACATTTTAAAGAAAATTTAAAAAGTATAGAAAATGTTCAAAAAATTGCCATATATTATAGATAATATTCAAAAAAAGCTGATTTATGTCCGTAAAATTGAATTTAGATAAATTGGATCTGCAGATTATTCAGGAAATGATGGGCGATGCCGAAATTTCCTATGCAGACCTAGGCAAAAAGCTCTTTGTCTCTGGCGGTACCATTCACGTAAGGATCAAGAAATTGGAGGAGTCCGGTATTGTGAAAGGTAAGAAATTATCTATTGATTTAAAGGCTTTAGGCTACGATGTTATAGCTTTTATAGGAATTTATCTAGAAAAAAGCTCCTTATATGACAGTGTTGCCAAGGAATTGAAGAAGATACCACAAATAGTAAGATTAAATTATACAACTGGAAACTATAGCATGTTTGCTGAAATTGTCTGCAAAGACATTCAGCAATTGCGCTTTGTGTTACACGATGAATTACAGAAAATCAAAGGAATTGAGCGTACGGAAACCTTTATTTCATTAGACGAGAGTCTGACCCGTAATGTGGTGGTAGCACCCTAAATCATTCAGGAGCAGTTAGTTCTAATAGCTTAAAATTGTATTTTCACCGCCATGCAAGCAAACGCAACAACCCCCAAATTCAACCTGCAAAAAATAACACAACTGCTACAAGATAAATGGAAGCAATTGGCGGGTTTTGTGGTAATAGCTTTGTTGGTTACTACCATTACTTTATTTATAGTTCCCAAGTATTATAGGTCTTTTGCCATTCTGGTTCCAGCCAATCCGGCGCTGGCCGATAAGGCAAGACTTTTCAATACCAATATTGAAGGTCTCTATTCTTATTTTGGAACAGGTGATGACCTAGACCGTTTGTTTGGGATTGCCAGTATGGATACGGTCTACAAACAATTAGTAGACAGTTTTCAATTGGTGAAGTATTATAAATTAACTAATTCAGACCAAGGCATTAATAGAAGAAAAGCGGTCTTGGAATTAAGAGAAGACCTAACATTTCAGAAAACAGATTTGGGTCAATTAAAAGTATTTGCTTGGACAAAAGAGAAAGAGCTATCTGCCAATATTGTTAATAGACTTGTTGAAATTGTACAACAAACAGAAGCTGCAATTTGGAAAGAGAATTACAAAAATTCTTTGGCAAAACTGAAGTCCAATATCAGTAGTATGGAAGCGGAATACAAAAGCTTGGCAGCAAATTCAATGGCCTCAGAGTCAGAGATTAGATTGAACCAAAGTAAACTGCAGAATATTTTGGATCAAATGAATAGTTATCAAAAAGCGGCCAATGAATTTCAGTTGGCCATTGATAATAATGCACCCGCACTCTATGTGCTAGAAAAAGCGGTTCCTGCAGCCAAGTCAGAAAAGCCCAATAAATGGGAGGTTTTGTTAGTAGCATTTTTGGCTAGTTTAATTTTTGGTTTGATGGGTTTATTGGTCTATCACCGTGAGGAAGCATTTTAATGCTAAAGCTGTTTTCATATCATCCCAAACTCATTGCCAGCATTGTTTTTATGCTTTCATTGGTTTTGGCCATTGTGCTAAAAGAGCCAACTATTTTATTAATCCCATTTGCTTGGTTATTGTTTCCATTTGCTTTTGATTATTGTGTGAACAAAACGGAACAGCTGTTTTGGTTACTGATACTGTTGATTCCTTTTTCTACTGAATTACAAATAACTTCTTCCCTTGGTTTAGACTTTCCAGATGAACCTATCATGTTGTTATTGACAGGATTCACAATGCTGAAATTGTTACATCAGCCGGCTTTATTTCCCAAATATTTAAAAAACTCCCCGCTTTTTTTTGTGGTAGTCTTGATAATGGCTTGGAGTTTTTTGAGTGCTTCCTACGGTACAAATCCAATGTTGGGATATAAGTTTTTTTTAGCCAGAATTTGGTACATCATTCCCTTTGTCATCCTCCCACAAATTTTGTTAGATAGTCAAGCACGCATTAGCAAAATGGCTATCTATTTGTTGGTTCCCATGTTTTTTTTAGCGTTTCAAACACTGGTCAGACATAGCTATTACGGATTCTCATTTGAGCTTGTCAAAAAAACAATTACCCCCTTTTTTAGAAATCACGTGACTTATTCAGCCATGCTGGTTTGTCTACTACCCGTGGCTTGGACCATGGATCAATTAACGCCAGAGGAAAGTTCAAAAAAAGTTTGGATCAAGCGAGGAATCATCCTAGGATTAATTGCATTGGTATTTGCCTATTCCAGAGGAGCATGGTTGGCTTTATTAGTAGGAGTAGCCATGTATTTTGTGATTCAAAAAAAATGGTTAAAGCAAATACTGATTGGAACCGTTGTGTTGCTACTATCTATAACCCTTTGGTTAGCTACTGATTATAACTATATGCGTTTTGCACCTGATCATGACAGAACCATTTTTCATACCGATATTAAGGAACACTTAGCTGCAACAGTTGCTTTAAAAGATGTTTCTAATGCTGAGCGATTTTATAGATGGGTGGCTGGTTTTAATATGGTTGTTGAAAGACCCATTACCGGTTTTGGTCCCAATAGCTTTTATAGTCAATACAAAACCTATACTGTAAATAGGTTTCAAACCTGGGTTAGTGATAATCCAGAACATAGTACTGTACACAATTATTTCCTGCTCACTTTGTGTGAACAGGGTATTCCAGGATTATTACTTTTCTGTGCCTTATATTTTGGCATGTTACTCAAAGCACAGTCTTTATACCTCCAATTTCAAAACCAATTTTTCAGCAAGGTGGCACTCTGCATTGCATTGGTTCTTTCCATGTTAGGGGTTGTCAATTTTATGAGTGATATGATTGAAACGGATAAATTGGGTAGTCTTTTTTGGCTGAGTTTAGGAATCTTGTTAGTCTTAGACCAGAAATTGAAAGAAGAACGAACACTATTAGCCAAGGTTGTTTAACACAAATCACTTGCTCACCTTCCTACAGAAGGAATTCACCGATTTAATATTTACTCAGGCAACGAACTTGTAGTCTCAGAGTATCTACTTACATGACAAATAGTGTTTATAGAATTGCTTTTAAACTTAGGCAACTTTGTTACATCATTGGTTGTATCATTTTAAGGTAGGTTTAATAATTGAGCATTAAACCTTTTGAAAACTACTTAGTCCCAATATTGTAAACCAAACCAAATCAAATCACATGAAATCCTTTTTGCTATTCCCATTTGTATTAATTGCAATGATTGGTTTGATGTTGTATGCTTGGTGGCCTGAAAATAAACAGGCACATTAGCTACCAGTTTACCCCCAATGAACTGTGCAGTTTTAGTTTGTTTTTCTACCCTTCCATTGGTAATTGCCAAATTTTCCTAACCAACCAGCAATCACCGTGTAACAGATATGCACGGGCTGCATTAAAGGAAAATATAATAGTTCTGCGGTTTGGTCAAAGAACCTACTTACTGGGTATAAAAAGAATAATTCCACCCCGGTTTTGAAAAAGAGCAAATAAAAGAATTGTCCAAGGTCTCCTTGAAAAAATCCCAGAACAAACAATAAAAGAAGACTTAGGTTAACCAAATACACCAAGAGTAAAACCCAGAAAATGCTTTTGTCTTGGTAATGGGTTCCTTTACTGGCCCAGCGAATCCGTTGGTTAATAAACTGTTTCCAATTGGGCATGGGAAGGGTGCTTACAATAGCATCTTTATGAAATAAATAACCCAATTTTCCTGGAAAGGTTTTCTTGATTTTTTGCATGAGCAACATATCATCGCCGGAGGCAATTTGATCAATACCCGCAAATTGTCCAACCGCATAAAAGGCTTTTTTCTCATAAGCTAGGTTGGCGCCGTTACACATAGAATGAGCGCCAGCACCAACGGCGGCAGCGGTAATACCTTGTAAACTCATAAAGTCTAGTACTTGAAACAAGGAGACAATACTTCCCGTATTGGTAAACTTTACGGGTGCCGCAACAAATACTACACCTGTTTTTTGAATATAGGCATCTAGTAAAGACAACCATTTTGTTGAAACAACACAATCTGCATCTGTTGTAATGATCCAATCACCCTTTGTTTGAGAAATAGCCAATTCAATGGCTTTTTTCTTATAGGCATTTAACCCAACTGAAACATGATTGGCTAAGTGAATGAGTTTAATTTGAGGATAATCTTGTTGCCATTTTTCTACTATTGCCGCTGTCTGATCTGTTGAATGGTCATTAATAACAATGATTTCAAAAAAATGGCTGGGGTAATCATTGCCCAAAATTGTGGCCAAACAGGCTCCAATATTTGCTTGTTCATCTCTAGCTGGAATCACTATGCTAAAATGGGTAAGGGCTTCTATTTCCTGTTTGGGTTCAAAAGGTTCTAGCATCAAAAACCATCTCCTGTAAAGCAGGATCAACAGCAGGTATGCAATGAGTAAGCAAGAACTGACTATATAAATGGTTTGAAGCATGAACAAAGAAAAACAATAATTGGTCAAAACGCTCCAATATGAAGCATCTACCCAGAATCACCAAAAAATTATAGGCAGAACTTATTTAATGAGGCAATCAGAAAATTAACAGGAAAATACTTGGTATTCTTGGGGAAACTCACGTACTTTGATTTAGTTGCATAACTAACTATATGCCAAACAACCATTTCAAAAGAGGAGAATTATATAGCGTCATCAATGGTATGGCTTCTACGGCCGTTGCCAGAAGATTGCAAAAGAATTTTAGGCAGGCGGGTTTAGAAATTACTATTGAACAGTGGAGTGTCTTGTACCATTTATGGAAGGAAGATTGTTTGAGCCAACAGGAATTATGCAATAGAACATTTAGAGACAAACCCAGTATTACCAGATTGATTGACAATTTAGAAAAGCAAACCTTGGTAAAAAGAATGCCTTCTAAAACAGACAGACGCATTAACCTGGTATGTTTAACAGAAGCAGCAAAGAACTTACAACAGCTCACTATTGACCTAGCCAATCAAACCATGAGTGAAGCTTTGATAGGAGTGAAGAAAGAAGATATTGATATTGTAAAAGATGTTTTTCAAAGAGTCTACGACAACCTAACATAATAATTGCCATAACAAAAACAAACAATTTTCTTCCATGGAAACCAACAACAAAACAGCCTTAAAAGGCGGCGAATGGATTATCAAAGAAAGTAATCCAATGGATACTTTTATCCCGGAAGACTTTAATGAAGAACAACAAATGGTCATGGACATGTGTCAACAATTTCTGACCACAGAAATCATTCCTATTATTGATAGGATTGAGAAACTGGAACCAGGGTTAATGCCTTCTTTGGTGCAAAAAGCTGGTGAGCAAGGATTGCTGTCTACCTCTTTCCCAGAACAATATGGTGGTCTTGGAAAAGACTTTATTACTTCTACCATTGTCAATGAAGGACTTGGTGGGGGTTATTCTTTTTCAGTAGCCATTGCAGCTCATACAGGTATTGGTTCTTTACCCATTTTGTATTTTGGAACCGATGCCCAGAAGGAAAAATATATTCCAAAATTGGCCAGTGGTGAATGGAAGGGTGCATATGGTTTAACTGAACCCAATAGCGGTTCAGACGCCCTAGGTGCTAAGAGTACCGCCAAGTTAAGCGATGATGGAAAACACTATATTCTAAATGGACAGAAATGCTGGATTACCAATGGTGGTTTTGCAGATGTGTATACCGTATTTGCAAAAATTGATGGTGATAAATTCACTGGATTTATTGTAGAGCGCGGCATGGAAGGATTTACACAAGGACCAGAAGAACACAAAATGGGTATCAAGGGTTCTTCAACCGTTCAGTTGTATTTCCAAGATTGCAAAGTGCCTGTAGAAAATGTATTGGGTGAGATTGGCAAGGGACATATCATTGCTTTCAACATCTTAAATATTGGTCGTTTAAAATTATGTGCTGCAACACTTGGTGGAGCAAAACATGCATTAAACACTACGGTTGCATACGCTATTGCGCGCGAGCAATTCAAGATTTCTATTTCAAGATTTGGTGCCATCAAATATAAGTTAGCAGAAATGGCAACCCGTTTATGGGTTTGCGAATCAGCCCTTTATCGTACTTCAAAATGGATTGATGATAACGAACATGAAGCGGAAGCCAGTGGCAAAACCTTTGCGGAATCTTTGTTAGGTGCTGCTGAAGAATTTGCTATTGAGTGTGCCATACTCAAAGTATTTGGTAGTGAAACTTTAGACTATGTAGTAGATGAAGGAGTGCAGGTTCATGGTGGTAATGGCTTTAGTGATGAGTATGCTATTTCTAGAGCCTATCGCGATAGCAGGATCAACCGCATCTATGAAGGAACTAATGAAATCAACCGTCTGCTTACAGTTGACATGGTGCTCAAACGTGCTATGAAGGGCAAGCTTGACTTGATGGGACCAGCCATGGCTGTTCAAAAAGAACTGATGAGCATTCCTGATTTTAATAGCGATGACGATGCTCCTTTTGCAAAAGAGCGCAAGTATATTGCCAACTTTAAGAAAGCCATTCTCATGGTAGCAGGAGCTGCAGTTCAAAAACTAATGATGAGTCTTGATAAGGAACAAGAGATTCTGATGAATATTGCCGATATGAGTATTGAAGTATTCCATGCTGAATCAGCTTTATTGCGCGTGATGAAACTGACCCAAACAAAGGGTGAGCAAGCCGCCAATATTCAGACCGATATGATGCATGTGTACCTCTATGATGCGGCCGACCGTATTAATAAAGCAGGAAAAGACGCCCTCAATAGCTTTGCCGATGGCGATGAACTTAGGATGATGCATATTGGACTAAAACGATTTACCAAAGTAGAGCCATTTAACAGTAAAGATGCTAGACGTAGAATTGCTGATAAAATGATTGCTGACGGGGGTTATAAGTTCTAAAAGAAAATTTGGTAGAAATTGAAATATTTCTCTAAATTTAACCTTTCGATAATCTTACGATTGCTTGCTCAGTAAAAGGCCTTAGTATCACAAGTACTAAGGCCTTTACTTTTTGGGTCATGAAAACTATATCGGTTTCGTAAAATTAGTAAGGCCAATCTTAAAGCTTACTAGATAAAAGTTGCAAATTCACAGTACGGAATTGCTTTTCCGAATATCCATTTTTCAAGATTAAATCATTGATTGCCATGTCTTCTCGTAGGAACTTCCTTCAAAAAACCGCCATGGGTTTGGCAGGATCAGCCATTGTACCCTTGTTTGGGCAAGCCGCTAGCGGTGCAATATCTCAAACTATTAGTGCTGCCCAAGAACCTTTGAATATTGGGGTGGCTGGTTACACATTTGTCAAATTCAATGTGGAGCAATCCATTGCCATGATGAAAAGAATTGGGGTAACCAATCTTTCTTTAAAAGAATTTCACTTGCCTTTGAATAGTACAGATGAAAAAATTGCAGAAGTCTTGGGCAAATTCAAAGCTGCTGGAATTAATATTTATGCGGTTGGGGTAATCTATATGAAAACAAAGGAAGCGGTAGATCAGGCTTTTCAATACGCAAAAAAAGTAGGTGTAGACCTAATTGTTGGGGTACCCAATTATGACCTGATTGAATATTCAGAAAGCCAGGTAAAAGCTACTGGCATTAAATTGGCCATACATAACCATGGTCCAGAAGACAAATTATATCCAGCTCCCAAAGACGTCTATGATAGAATTAAAAATATGGATCCAAGAATGGGTATGTGCATAGACATTGGTCACGCAGTACGTGCAGGAACAGCGCCTGAAAAAGCTATCAAAGATTATAAAGACCGTTTGTTTGACCTTCATATTAAAGACGTTACCCTGGCTGCCAAAGATGGCAAAGCTGTTGAAATGGGTAGGGGTGTTATTAATTATCCAGCAGTGGTGCAGGCTTTGTATAAAGTCAAATTCACGGGTATGTGTAGTATTGAATTTGAAAAAGACATGGGAGATCCTATGCCAGGGATTGCAGAATCTATTGGTTATTTCCGTGGTATTGTAGCTGCGGAACGCAACTAAGTGTTTTCGTTTAGTTTGATAAAACAGGTTTAAGTAGCAGGGGGCATGGCAACATGCCCTTTTTTTTTATCTTCAAGTCATGAGAATAATTCTTACGCTGTTATTGGCCACTTCTATTGGACTGGTTCAGGCACAAAAAATGTCCACACCTTATTGGCTTGCAAAAACAACGGGTAAACTGCCATCCCTTTTGTATGGTCTTGGAGAAGACCGTTTGGGAGGCACTAAGTTGGGCTATATTGATACCAATGTGTTGTTGAAAGTAATAGACAGTACCAAGGAACTTTATGCAGTACAATTGTCAAAATACCATAGCGCTTATATTGAAAAAGCTTATTTAAAACCAGACCCTAATGCCAAGCTAAAACCCTTTTATCTCACAGGTTCTTTTTTGGCCAAGGGCGATACTTTAAATGACCTGGTACAAATTAAAATGGAAGAAAATTTACCATATAAAAGCTGGATGGAAATTGAACCAGCAAGAATTATGGTAGACCTCTATGGGGTGCAAACCAATACCAATTGGATTACCCAACTAAAAACGCTTAAAGAAGTTAAGAACCTTTATTATAACCAAATTGAAGACGATGTAGTGCGGGTGACTATTGAACTCAAACACCAACAGCACTGGGGTTATTCCATTGGCTATAAGGGTAAGAGTTTGGTATTACAAATTAGAAGACAACCCGTATTGCCTGATTTGAAAAAAATGGTCATTGCCATTGACGCAGGTCATGGTGGTAATAATGCTGGTGCGGAAAGTAGTAAATACCATGTGGTGGAAAAAGAAGCCACTTTACTTTTTGCAAAAGCCTTGGAAAAGAATTTGAAAAAATTGGGTGTGAAAAAAGTGATCATGACAAGAAACAATGATACCAGTTTTGACATGAAAGACCGTGTATTGTTTCTACAACAACAGAACCCTGATTTTCTAATTAGTTTGCACTTGAACTCATCGGCCAATAGCGCTGTGCAAGGTGTGAGTACTTATTATAAGCATATAGGATTTAGACCTTTGTCTCAGGCCTTGCTCAAACAAATGCTCACTTTAAAATTGGAAGAGTTTGGAAATGTGGGCAATTTCAATTTCACCCTCAATGCACCAACCGATTTTCCCAATGCCTTAGTAGAGATTGCTTTTTTGAGCAATCCCGAGGATGAGAAAAAAATCATGGATCCCAAGTTTAGATTAGAAGTGGCTAAAAAACTAACCCTTGGTATCCAAGACTGGTTAAAAACCCTGCACTAGTTTAATGGCAAATAAATCTTTCAAAGAATTCCATGGTGCGTAGCATCTGATCAATTCTTTGACGGTTATTACCAGAACGGGTTAATTCATGCGTGCCTCCCGGATGGCGCACATATTCTACCGTGCGGCCCATTACTTTCAAACTCTTGTAGAGCATTTCACTTTGAATCACGCCCGTGCGCAAATCATTCTCTCCGTGAAAAATGATAAAGGGTGTATGAATATCGGCCACATAATTAATGGGAGACTCTCTTTCAATATTGGGCTTGGCTGCTGCTTCCCAAGGGTACCCTCCAAAATAATTGGGCACTAGTCTCCAAGCATTTCCTTCTCCAAAAAAGGTTCCCAAATCATAGACACCTCTTTGTGCGCATGCTGCTTTAAAGCGTTGATCATGACTAATAATCCAGGCTACTAAATAGCCAGCATAAGAGCCTCCAGTAACTGCCAATTTAGAACTGTCAATAAAACCTAGAGCAACTGATTTGTCTAAATAGGTTAACACATCTGAAGTTGGTCCTTTACCCCAGTCATTGAGATTGCCTTTTAAAAATTCTGCACCATAGCCACCGGAACCTCTTGGATTGCCATAAACTACTACATACCCCTTGGCGGCATAATACTGAAACTCATGCCACATGCTGGATTCACCGGGCCCCCACATGGCAGTTGGTCCTCCATGTATATCTAGAATAGCAGGATATTTTTTGCCTGCTTCAAAGCCAAATGGTTTCATGATCCAGTATTCTACTGTTAAGCCTTTCTCATTTTTGAAACTGTATTTTTCTGGATAGCTAATTGATTTATTGGCCAACCAACCATCGTTAAAATGACTGATGCATTTGGCATTTTTTAAGTTGGCATCAGCAGTATATAATTCAGAAGGGTTGGCTACCTCCACTTTGCTAAATACAATTTGGTTATTGCGCAAATCAAAACTGCTTATGCCTGCATTAAAATCACTGAGTGCTTCTGCTTTTTTTGTACTGATATTCATTTTGTACAAAGGCTGCCCGCCATTTGACTGTGCTGTAAAATATAACCACTGTTCATCAGCACTCCATACTAGACCCGCTTTATTCCGGTCAAAGGGAAGTACACGAATATCTTTGGCGCTTCCATTCAAGGGCATTACGGCTAATTGTGGAATGTCTACAAAACCAGTTAGTCCAAATTGGAATGCCAACCATTTTCCTGAAGGAGAAATCTTGGCATTATTATAGACCCTTCCTTTTTCTCCTAAAACCAATTGTAAGTTGCTGCCATCGGCGTTAGCCAAATAAATGGCGCTTTCCAAAGACCTGTCTGGGTGTTCTGTACTATCTATATCACCTACTAAAATTATTTGTTTGCCATCTGGGGTATACTCTGCAGCTTGGAATCTATAAAAACCCTGTGTAATGGGGTTTACTTGGTTGCCATTGTTTACAGACACGCTAAAGAAATGGTTAAAGGATAATTCTGGCGATGTAGTGCTCTCTTCTTGAAAATTGAGCTTATTGAATACCTTGGCTTTTTTGTCATTGGTATTCTGTTCTAAATAGGCCCTAATTTCTGCAAGACTTCCGTCTGGATCTGCTTTGACAGTAGTGGTTTTCAATTGCTCATTGCTAGGAAATCCTGGTTTTTCAAAAGGCCATTTTGGAATGGTTTTTCCAGGGTTGAGTTCATTGTCTTTGAGCAAATCTTTCAAAGGAACGGATGCTGAAAAAAGGATCTTGGTACCATCGGGGCTCCATTTGGGATTACCCGCACCATATTTGAACTTGGTCAATTGTTGGGCCTCGCCACCATCTAAGGAAAGCAAGAAAATCTGTGGCTTTCCATCGGCCAAGCGTACAAAAGCCAACTGTTTGCCATTGGGGCTCCAAGCTGGTTGACTGGCATTTTCCTTGGCTGTTAATGCTTTAGGGTTGGAACTTCCATCTGATAAATATATTTGATTACTGTATTTATATTCCCATTTGAGGTCTCCATCAGGTTCAATTTGATTGACTACAAATGCGGTTTTTGTCCCGTCTGGGCTCAAACTCACACCCAATACCTGTTTGATTTGTAGCATATCGGTCACTTTAATAGGTTCTTTTTCCTTTTGGGCCATCAAATGCTGTGCTACTAATAGGAATAAAACAATTGCCGTCTTTTTCATCTTTTTAATTTGAAGGCTTAAAATACAAATTATTGGCCAAGACGCGTGGTCAGCCTTATTTTTGGGGTCTAAATCAGTATTTATGAGTGAAATGGTCAATGAATTCAATGATTATAGGCAGAAAATGAATGAAGTAATTCTGAGTAAGGATAATCTAGTTATGAAACGCCTTTGGAACTTGGATACCAATACCTATGAAGCTGGGGCTTTGGATAAGAAAACCAAGGAATTATTGGGTTTGGTATCAAGTATGGTTTTGCGTTGCGATGACTGTATCAAATACCACCTGGGTAAGAGTTTTGAACTTGGTGTGAGTACAAAAGAACTCTATGAAGTCTTTGCTGTGGCCAATATTGTGGGTGGAACTATTGTGATACCTCATACCCGTAGGGCAGCTGAATATTGGGAAGAATTGCAAAAAGGGTAAGGATTTTTAAGGGTTCCTTCTATTTTGGGGCTTATCCTAGGCTAGAATATCGTAACTTTAGCCCCATTATTTATTTTTCTTTTGAATTGTCGTATAAAAAATTAGTACATGAGTGAAACTGCAACAGCTGCTCCCGTATTGACAGCTAAGGATTTTGCCACCGACCAAGAAGTGCGTTGGTGCCCAGGATGTGGCGATTATTCCATTTTGGCCCAGGTTCAAAAAGTAATGCCCACCATTGGTGTTGCTAAGGAAGATATTGTGATCATTAGTGGTATTGGTTGTAGCAGCCGCTTTCCTTATTACATGAATGTGTATGGTATGCACAGCATCCACGGTAGGGCTACAGCTATTGCTAGTGGATTAAAAGCAAGCCGTCCTGAATTAAGTGTTTGGATAGTATCAGGTGATGGAGATAGTATGAGTATTGGTGGTAACCATACCATTCACATGTTGCGCAGAAACCTTGACGTAAACTTATTGGTTTTTAATAATCAGATCTATGGTTTAACCAAGGGGCAGTATTCTCCTACTTCTGAAACAAATAAAGTTACTAAGTCAACTCCTTTTGGTTCAATTGATCATCCCTTTAATCCTTTAGCTTTAGCCATGGGTGCTGATGCTAGTTTTATTGGAAGAAGCATGGATCGTGATCCTAAGCATTTGCAATACATGTTAACACGTGCTAATGCACATAAAGGCTCTTCTTTCTTAGAAATCTACCAAAACTGTAACATCTTTAACGATGGAGCTTTTGAAGTTTTTACTGAGAAAGGAACCAAACAAGACCAAGGATTGTATTTAGAGCACGGCAAACCAATGGTCTATGGTGCCAACAGACAATTTGGTATCAAGTTAGATGGATTAAAACCTGTTGTAGTGGATTTGGCTGAAGGTGCATCAACTGATGACCTTTGGATACATGACGAGAAGGATTTCTACAAAGCACAGATCTTGGTGCGTATGTTTGATGATCCTAACCAAAGTGGTGAACATTTTCCACGCCCATTTGGTGTGTTTTATGAAACTGAAAGGGCTTGTTATGAAGACCAAATGGCTATGCAAATTGAAGAAATCATTGCCAGCAAAGGCAGGGGTGATTTGGACAAACTGATCCGAGGTAAGGAAGTTTGGGAAATTCAATAAGCTTTTAAATAATCAAAGAACCCTCGCAATTGCGAGGGTTCTTTTTTGTATCAGAAATTTGAATTAATACTGGTTGACAACTTAAATGGTTACTATATCATTTCTAATAGCATATAAAACCAGACCAATACGCGTAGATACTTGTAGTTTTTGAAATAGGGTATCTCTATAACCATCAATGGTTCTTGGACTTAAATACATGGCATCTGCAATTTGCTTATAGGAAAGATCACTACAGATTCTTTTTAAAAATTCCGTTTCTCTTTCTGTGATTTCAATCTTTTTACGAAGATTATCCTCGTCTTCATCCATTTGATGATTCATAGAATGTACAATATTGGAACACATGATATCATTTAGATAAATCCCTTTTTCTACCAAACTATCAAGCGCCCTTTTTAATTCCATGGGTTCTGAATCTTTTAAAATATATCCTTTGGCGCCATTTTTGAGCATTTTGATAATGGACTTTTCATCATTGAGCATGCTCAATGCCAATACTTTTACACTGGGATAATGGGTATATAACCATCTTGCAGTTTCATATCCATTCATTTCTGGCATTGTTATGTCTAGCAAAATGATGGAAGGTAAATTTTGGGGAGATAGGATACTAGTTAATTCCTTCCCATTATTGGCTTCAAAAACAATTTTATATTCTTGAAAGCTATTGATGATCACAGCCAGCCCCCTCCTGAATAGCAGATGATCATCTACTAATGCAATCTTAATCATTGTTACAACATTAAGGTTGAAAATGTGCAGTTCTCATTCTTGGGAGGGTATTAGAGAATTGAGACCTGATTCCTCTAATATCTAACAAGTATTTTACATTTCCTCTGTTGTTTTAACTGAAAAATTACCGTTAAAACACCGTTTAAAATTCAGTGATTTTCACTTTGTTAGAACAAAATACCCGCCCTATTTTTACACTCGAAAACTGCAGTTGGCTATTACCAATACACCTTTCTAGGTAAACAGTTTCATTGGGGGTTACAAACCGAAAAGAGGT
>CAMFKK010000007.1 GCA_945957225.1 uncultured Sphingobacteriia bacterium
GGCTTCGTTGATAGAACTACAATCAATATCGCATCCAATAGATGCTACGTGTTTGAGTATATTAATATTGGTGAGTGCTTTACAGGCATAAAAAAATCGGGTATCCGAATCCTGAAATGCCGTTTTTAATTGACGGTATTGTTGGCTGATTTTATCAGCGTCATAAACATATACGGGCGTACCATGGGTATTGGCAATGGCTACCAATGTTTCAAAAGACAATGCTTGCATTTGCCAAAGATAATTTAATGGAAATAAACAGAGAGATTATTCGGGTTGTTCCTTGTTATCTGCATCAGATTCAGTTGAATCATCATCTGGGTCTGTACCTTCTGATTCATTTTCTGAATGGGTAGTTCCTTCAATGGTTTCAGTATCTGTATCTGTATGCGCTACTGCATCAGTAGCTTCAGTTTCTTCTGGAGCCAATACCAATTCACCGTCTTCATTCACCGCTACTACTTCAGAAATATCGCCTTCTTCACCGGGTAGGGTGCCGGCCAAAGATGGAGTTCCAATATTTTCAGCTACGGGTAAATCAGTAAAGTCTTCAGGTCTGGTTCCTTCTACCATTTGCTCGGCCAATACCTCTCTAATCTTTGGAAGATCAGAAGCAGAATTAATACCAAAATAATCCATGAAGTTCTTAGAAGTAGCGTATACCAAGGGTTTGCCTGGTGCGTGCTCATTGCGACCACTGATCAAGATCAGTTCCTTTTCTAATAATTTCTGGATGCTATAATCACTGTTCACGCCACGGATGGCTTCAATTTCCCCCTTGGTAATGGGTTGTTTATAGGCAATAATGGCCAGGGTTTCCAACGCTGCATTGGAGAGTCTTTTTAAGAACTTGTCTCCGTTTAATTGGGCAATGGTTTTATGGTAATCCTTCTTGGTTAGGAACTGCCAGCCACCGCCGCTTTCCTTTACCTCAAATGGATAAAATTCAGAATCGTATTTTTCTTTGATGCCTTGTAAAGCGCTATCTACTTGGTCGGGCATGATTCTTTCTTCCAAGAATCCAAAACTATTATTGATCAGTTCAACAATGTCCAAAGAAGTCAGTGGTTTATCACTGGCAAAAATCAGTACTTCAATATGCGGTATAATGGTGCTAATTTCCAAGGCTTGCGTTTCTGTATCGTTAGTAATGGGTTTGAAAAGATAGGAATATTATCCTTGCAAAGCGGCAGCACCACTCACAATCTCAGTTAACTCTGTAGTAATAGCTGCCTGACGTGCGCGGTTATAGCTAATCTTCAGAGACTTGAGTAGTTCATTGGCGTTTTCACTGGCTTTATCCATGGCCGTCATACGTGCACCGTGTTCGCTGGCATTACCATCCAATACGGCTTTGTATAATTGGGTATTTAGGATCTTAGGCATCAGTTCTTCAATCAGGGTTTCTACTGCTGGTTCAAAAATGAAATCAGTATTTTTTGCGCCTGCTTTCTTGGCTACCTTAGGAATTGGTAAGAAAGGTTCAGCAACAAATGCTTGTGTAGCAGCATTTTTAAATTCAGAGTAGATAATTTCTATGGCGTCAAATTCCTTGTTTTCAAAAGCTTTCATAGCAGCTTGTGCAGCCGCTTGAACGGTTTCAAATTTCAGGTTTAAGAAAATGTCTTTGTATGATTCGTTGGTTTTGTAGCCAGACTTGGTCAAGGCTTCGTAACCTTTTTTACCAATATTCCAGATAGCTACATTGCCCTTATTAAATTGGGCTTGGTATTTTTCTGCAATAGTTGCTTTGGCTAATTTGATGATATTGGCATTATAACCACCACAAAGTCCGCGGTCACTGGTTACCACAATCAACAATACTTTTTCAATGGTACGTTCTTCAGCCAATTTTAGGGTTACACCACCTTCAATACTGCTTACAATATTGCTAAGCATATCCTGCAATTTTTTGGCATAAGGGCGCATTTGGGTAATGCTGTCCTGAGCCCTACGCAATTTAGCGGCACTCACCATTTTCATGGCTTTGGTAATTTGCTGGGTGCTTTGAACACTCTTGATCCTATTACGTACTTCTTTTAATTGACCTGCCATATCTTGATTTTCTAAAAATTCTAGTTTTAGGTACCTGATTAGAGGTCCTGTTTCGGGATGCAAAAGTAGCAGAAACGGCCTGAAATTCCATCCTTTCGGCCAAAAAACAGGGAATGTGGAAAATTTTGCGCGGTTTTTGCCCTACCATCGCCCTTTAGGGCATAAAATGGGTAGGTTTTAGAGCGGTACTACCAATCCAACACCATTTTGGGTAGTGGTAAGTTGGAGGTTGCCTAAGTATTGATTCAGTAATTTGCCATTTTGTTGGTGCTGAACGTATTGAATCAAGTCAAAAACCAGTAAAAATGCCCCCTGTAAAATCAAACTACTGCCATATCCCTTGGTTTGGTCATTGTTTAGGGTATTGCCCTTTTCTTGTAAATACAATCCTGTAGTCATATAAGCAGCATCCAATCCTGTATTTAAGAGTAATAAGGAGGAGATTTTTTGTTGGGCTTTTACATTATCAGCAATGGTATAATGTAGTTTTTTGGTCTGATTTAGTCTGTACAGTCCGTATCCGGCAATGGCTAGGTTCACCGTATTAAAATAGGCATTCATACGGTGAAAATGCTGTTTAGAGCCCGTTAGATTTCCGGCTGAAATGCTGCCCTGTACTATATTGGCGGCTGACCAAGCCAATAAAACAGTGAGATTGGTTTGATTCAACTCATTCCTTCTCTTGGCCACCGAATCCATGACATTAAAGTTAAAAACTGGGGGGTTGTTTTTTGCCATGCTATCCACATGGAGCTCCTGTGCTTGGCCACTGATGCCTATAAGGCAAGTGCCTATCAAGATCAATAGATATTTCATTGGCCTAAAATTAGCCATTTGGCCAAGACTATGTTAGGGAAGCCACAAATTTTACAAAACATTAGTGAAAGGGGCGGCAAGGCTTGAAAATCTTTACCTTTGTCCTCCTTTTGTAAAAATCTGCTGCCATTTTGTCTAAATGTGCTGGGTAGCATTCTTTTTGACTAGGAAAAACAACCATTAAAGAACTGATTTACACAATAGAACCATATGTTGAAATTCATATCCAAATTATTCGGTGGTAGTAAGAGCGAGAAAGATGTGCAGCAGATCATGCCCATTGTACAAAAAGTAAATGCTTTTTTCCAAGAATATCAATCCCTGTCTAATGATGCTTTACGCGCCAAAACTCAGGAATTCAAACAGCGGATTAAAACACATCTTACTGAGATTGACGCAGTCATTGCCAATAAGCAAGCAGAAGCGGAAGCATTGCCCCTGACCGATATACATGGTAGAGATACTATTTATCAAGAAGTAGACAAATTGCGCAAAGACCGTAACAAGAAAATTGAAGAAGCATTGGGTCTGATTCAAGCAGAAGCTTTTGCGGTAGTGAAAGAAACAGCTAGAAGGTTTAAAGAAAATACAGAGATCATAAGTACTGCTACAGAACTAGATAGAAATCTGAGCGTGAAAAAAGACTATGTAACTATTAAAGGTGAGGAGTCTGTGTTCAAAAACACTTGGACTGCTGGTGGTGGTCAGGTTACTTGGAATATGCAGCACTATGACGTACAGTTGATTGGTGGTAGCGTATTACATGCAGGTAAAATTGCGGAAATGGCAACTGGTGAGGGTAAGACCTTGGTGTCTACACTACCTGCTTATTTAAATGCATTGGCTGGTGAAGGCGTGCATATTGTAACGGTGAATGATTATTTGGCCCGTAGGGATAGTGAGTGGAACGGAACCATTTTTGAATGGTTGGGCATCACAGTTGATTGTATTGACAAACACGAACCCAATAGTGAAGCTAGAAGAAATGCCTACTTGGCCGATATTACTTATGGTACCAATAACGAATTTGGTTTTGACTACCTGCGTGACAATATGGTGCATACCCCAGAAGAAATGGTGCAACGCAAACACCATTATGCCATGGTGGATGAAGTGGATTCTGTATTGATTGATGACGCTCGTACGCCCTTGATTATTTCTGGCCCTATTGGACACAATACTGGTGAACAACAATTCTTTGACTTAAAGCCTAGGATTGAGAAATTAGTGGATGCTCAAAAACGTGCCACTAACCATTTCTTAAATGAAGCCAAGAAAAAAATAGCTGAAGGAAACGATGATCCCAAAGATGGTGGTCTGGCCCTATTCCGCGCCCACCGTGGTTTGCCAAAGAATAATGCCTTGATTAAGTTCTTGAGTGAGCCAGGTATTAGAGTAAAATTACAGAAAGCAGAAAACTTTTATTTAGCCGATCAAAGCCGCGAAATGCCTACGGCCGATGCGGAACTATTCTTCTATATTGACGAAAAAAATAACTCAGTTGAATTAACCGATAAGGGGATTCAATTAATTACGGGTTCAGGTGAAGATCCCAATTTCTTTATCCTTCCGGATATCAGTGTTTCTTTGGCATCTGTTGACAAACAAGCTGTGAGTGATGAAGAAAAACTAAGGGCCAAGGAAGCCATTATCAATGACTATTCCGTTAAAGCCGATAGGATTCATACCGTACAACAATTGCTTAAAGCCTATACCTTATTTGACAAAGATGTTGAATATGTAGTGATGGATGGTTCAGTAAAAATTGTTGACGAACAAACGGGTCGTATTCTTGATGGTAGACGCTATTCCGATGGTTTGCACCAAGCTATTGAAGCCAAGGAAAATGTAAAGATTGAAGCAGCTACCCAAACCTATGCTACAGTAACCTTGCAGAATTATTTTAGGATGTACCACAAGTTGGCTGGTATGACTGGTACTGCGGAAACAGAAGCAACAGAGCTTTGGGATATCTATAAATTAGACGTGGTGACGGTGCCTACCAATGTGGTGGCTATTCGCAAAGACGAGCAGGATTTGGTTTTCAAAACCAAGCGCGAAAAATTTGGTGCAGTCATAGATGAGATTGTAAAATTAACCGATGCTGGTAGACCAGTCTTAGTGGGTACTACCTCTGTAGAAGTGAGTGAATTATTGAGTAGGATGCTGCGCCAAAAACAAATTGCACACAATGTATTAAACGCCAAACAGCACGCTAGAGAAGCCCAAGTGGTGGCGGAAGCTGGTTTGGCCAAAGCCGTTACCATTGCCACCAATATGGCGGGTAGGGGTACCGATATTAAACTAGGACCAGGCGTTAAAGAAGCCGGTGGTTTGGCCATTTTGGGTACAGAGCGCCACGAATCAAGACGCGTTGACAGACAGTTACGTGGACGTGCTGGACGTCAGGGTGATCCGGGTTCTACTTTATTCTTTGTGTCTTTGGAAGACGATTTGATGCGCATGTTTGGTAGTGAGCGAATTGCCAAAGTGATGGACTTTGCCGGTTACAAAGAAGGTGAAGTGATTCAGCACAGCATGATTACCAAGTCTATTGAAAGGGCTCAAAAGAAAGTAGAGGAAAACAACTTTGGCATTCGTAAGCGTTTGTTGGAATATGATGATGTGATGAACAAACAACGTACTGTCATCTATAGCAAGCGTAACCACGCATTGTTTGGAGAGCGTTTGGCACTTGACTTAGACAATGCTTTCTATACTGTTGCTGAAGGTTTGGTGAATTCTTTCAAAGAACAGAATGATCACGAAGGATTCCGTTTGGCTGTGATTGTCAACTTTGGTATTGATTCTAAAATCACTGCAGAGGAATTGTCTAAAACCAATGAACTACAGTTAACAGAAAGATTGTACAATGAGGCAGTAGAAAACTACGAACGCAAGAAAGCGGACCTAGCTGCTCAGAGTATTCCTGTATTTAAAAATATCCGTTTACAGCAAGGTAACCATATTGAAAACGTAATTGTACCATTTACCGATGGTAGAAGAATGATGAATGTCTTGGCTTCCATGGACAAGACCATTAACTCTGGTGGAATGGAATTGTTGAATGCCCTTGAGCGCACCATTACCTTGGGCTTTATTGATGATTCTTGGAAAGAGCATTTGCGCGCTATGGATGACCTGAAACAAAGTGTGCAAACTGCCACTTATGAGCAGAAAGATCCATTGGTGATTTATAAAATGGAAGCATTTGACCTATTCAAGAAAATGGATGGGGAAGTAAATCGTGAAATTGTTCAATTCCTTTGTCATTCAGCCATTCCATTGAATGAAGGGGACAATGTAAAAGAAGGTAGAGCTCAAAAAACTGATTTGAGTAGAATGCGCACACAGAAAGAAGAATTGGATGCTGCAGGTCATGACAATGATTATATTGATCCTTCTGAAACTGTGAAGCAACAGCCTGTTCAAGTAGGTCCAAAGATTGGTAGAAATGATCCTTGTCCTTGTGGAAGTGGGAAGAAGTTTAAGGCTTGTCACGGGAGGGAAAGTTAAGAGTTAAGAGAGGAGGAAGAAAGTGAAGAGATAAGAGATAAGAATAAGTAATGTTACAATATAGTTTCAAAAAATGCCCCAAGCGGGGCATTTTTTATTGGGAGTAGGGTAGCAATCTATTTTTTAAAATCGATAACTAAGACCTAGGTCCATGCAGAATGATTTGATCTCTGAACTGGTATTGCTAGCATTGGTCCATTTGTATTTTCTGGTGCCAAAATTGAATTTGAAACGCAATTTGTTTTCTGGAGCAAAATCATAAAGGGCAATTCCCCATCCGGTGAAATTGGGTGACCTACTAACATCGGCGTAGCCTTCTTCTTTAATTGTTACGCCGGGAGATGTGCCTCCTTCCAGATAGAATCCATTTAAGAACCAAAGTGCTCCTAGTAAGGCTTCGTCTACAAAATATCCTACTCTTTTCCATTTAATGGCATCCAATCCATTGCGCAAAGCAAATGGATAGAAACGGCCTCCCAATGGTTTATTGGTCATTTTAGCTTCTGTAAGCAGCGTAGTTTTATTGGTAAATGAACCGGGTTCTAAACCGGCAATAGCTGCCACCCTTGCGTGTAATTGTTTGCTATAAGGAAGACCAATCAAACCATATTCTAGGGTGATTCTTGGTTGTATACCTTTAGATTTATAAAACTGTCCAAATGTAGCTTCTGCCTTGGGATTGGCAATGCCAATACTAATATCTAATCGGCCATTGTCGGTTAATTTTGTCTTCTGTGCTATTAGGCTAATACTGCAAAATAGAAGCAAAATGCTCAAAGAAATTTTTTTCTGAATCATGCTATAGAATTTTTGACAAAACAATTACTTATGGCATTTTTTGAAATACCCTGAATTGGGTATTTTATGCTTTTGTAAGGCTTGCTTTGTTTACCTTTGCCCCTCAAAGTTTTTTCATGAAACTGAACCATTTTATTGACCATACCATTTTAAAACCAACCTGTTTGGTAGCAGATATTGACAAGCTTTGTGCAGAAGCCATTCAATATGGGTTTGCTGCGGTTTGTGTACCACCCAATTTTATTAAACAGGCCAAAGCACTTACTACAGGTTCTGCCGTTAAAGTGGCAACCGTAATTGGTTTTCCTTTTGGATATAGTGCCGTGGAAGCCAAGATTGCAGAAATAGTATTGGCCATGGTTGATGGGGTGGATGAGCTAGATGTAGTAGCCAATATTTCTGCCATTAAAAACAAGGACTTTACTTATATAGCCAATGAAATCAATCATATTATGCCCATCATTAGAAGCAAGGGCAAAACCATTAAAGTAATCATTGAGTCTGGGGTATTGACCAAAGAGGAAATTATTGCTTGTTGCGATATTTATGGAGCAGCGGGAATTGATTATTTGAAAACATCTACCGGTTATGCAGAAAAAGGGGCATCAGTAGAAGACGTTGCTCTTTTTAAGGCCCATTTGCCTGCACAGGTTCAGATTAAAGCTTCTGGTGGCATTAGGGACTATGCTTTTGCCAAAACATTGGTAGAAGCTGGAGCCACCCGTTTGGGTTGCAGCGCCGGTGTGGCCATAGTTTCAGGTACTCCTGTGCAAGATTCAGGATATTAATTTAACTTGTAAGCATATTACATATCATTCTCTATTGATTTATGAAGCACCCTAACTATTTTTTTATTTTATTGGTAACCATTTTTTCTGGTTTAATGGCAATGGCCAATGATACAGTCATTGTAAAAAAAGACCCTAGAATGGACCAATTAACCGCCAAGCAAAACCAGATTAACAAACACGCTAGTATGCTCACCAGTTCTGGTCAATATAAGGGCTTTAGGGTACAGGTAGTCAGTACCTCTAATAGAGATATGGCTTTTAAAGTAAAGTCAGATTTATTGACCCGTTTTCCGGATCAGAAATCTTATGCCTTGTTTCAGTCTCCTAATTTTAAAGTGAGGATTGGCAATTTTCTAAAAAAAGCCGATGCTGAAAAATTTAGAAACCTTGTAAGTAAATATTATCCAACAGGCGTATTTATTGTAGAAGACGCCATTGACTATACGCCTACTAAGGAAGAAGAAGAAAATATGGTCAACTAAATTGAATGGAATTATTAAACAACATACAGAACTTAGCAAAAGCTTATGCTGCAGAATTTATTGCGGTTAGAAGACATTTACATGCACACCCTGAATTGAGTTACCTAGAATTTGAAACCAGTTTATTTGTACAAGAACAGCTCCGTGTTATGGGCATAGGTTTTGAACAAAAAGCCACCACTGGTTTGGTAGCATTGATAGAAGGAAGAGATCCCGCTAGTAGAGTCATTGCGCTCAGAGCAGATATGGATGCTTTACAAATTCAGGAAGAGAATAAAGTTTCCTATTGTTCTGTAAATGAGGGCATCATGCATGCCTGCGGCCATGACGTGCATACCAGTATATTGTTAGGCGCTGCAAAGATTTTGAATGAAACAAAGGATCAATGGTCTGGTACAGTAAAACTTTTGTTTCAACCAGGAGAAGAAAAAAATCCAGGTGGAGCAAGTTTTATGATCAGAGATGGTGCATTGCAAAACCCTTCGCCAAATGGCATTATTGCCTTACACGTACATCCTGGCTTGCCCGTTGGTAAATTGAGTTTTAGAAAGGGTAGGGTAATGGCTAGTGCCGATGAAATTTATATTACCATCAAGGGCAAAGGTGGTCATGCTGCGGCGCCACATTTAACAGCAGATACTATTTTGATTGCATCACAATTGATTGTGAGTTTGCAGCAAATCATTGCTAGAAATAATAATCCGCTTTCACCATCGGTATTGTCTATCTGTTCTATTCAGGGTGGTCATACTACCAATGTAATTCCTAGTGAAGTAAAACTAAAAGGAACATTTAGGGCCATGGATGAAGCTTGGCGTTTTAAAGCGCACGAGCTCATACGCAAACAGGCCATAGGTTTGGTGGAGTCCATGGGTGGAGAAATTGATTTATTAATAGACGTGGGTTATCCTACGGTTGACAATGATCCCAGTTTTACAGGTGCTAATTGGCAACTTGCAGAAATGTATATGGGAAAAGAAAAGGTGGAAGAGACAGAGATAAGAATGGGTGCAGAAGATTTTGGTTATTATACGCAACAGATTCCTGGATGCTTCTTCAGGCTTGGTGTTAGAAATGAAGCAAAGGGAATTGTTCATAACGTGCATACACCCCTATTTGACATTGATGAAAATGCTATTGAAACTGGCATGGGTATCATGGCTTGGTTGGGTGCAAATGCCAATATTGGTCACTAAAAAAACAGTATGTCTAAACACGCAGATTTAAGAAGGGAGCAAGCGTTGGAATATCATGCCAATGGCAGACCAGGGAAAATAGAAGTGATTCCTACCAAGGAGGCTAAGACTCAAAGAGATTTAAGTTTGGCATATAGTCCGGGAGTGGCAGAGCCTTGTAAAGAAATTTTCAAAAATCCAGAAGAGGTTTATAAATATACAACCAAGGGTAACTTGGTGGGTGTGATTAGTAATGGTACAGCGGTATTGGGTTTGGGTGATATTGGTCCTGATGCCAGTAAACCCGTCATGGAAGGAAAGGCCGTACTGTTTAAAATCTTTGCAGATATTGACGTATTTGATATTGAGATCAATGAGAAAGATCCTGAGAAATTTGTACAAATAGTAAAGGCCTTGGAGCCCACATTTGGAGGCATCAATTTAGAAGATATTAAAGCTCCTGAATGCTTTTATATTGAGCAGCAACTCAAGGAGCAGATGAATATACCTGTGATGCATGATGACCAACATGGTACTGCCATTATTAGTAGTGCGGCCATGCTGAATGCATTGGAATTACAGAAAAAGAAAATTGAGAAAGTTAGGTTTGTGATCAATGGTGCTGGTGCAGCTGCCATGGCTTGTATTCAGTTATATGTGGCGCTGGGTGCGCGTTATGAGAATTTTATAGTTTTTGATAAGGATGGTGTGTTGCATACTGGCAGAACAGATTTGGGCCCCATTAGAGAAAAATTTGCGGTTAAAAAATCTGACTGGACTTTAGAAAAAGCCATGAAAGATGCAGACGTTTTCTTGGGTCTTAGTGTAGGTAATGTGGTTACACAAGACATGGCTAAGAATCCCATTGTTTTTGCCATGGCCAATCCTGATCCAGAAATTACTTATCCTGATGCAGCTGCTGTGAGAAAGGATATTATTATGGCTACGGGAAGAACAGATTATCCCAATCAGGTGAACAATGTATTGGGTTTCCCCTATATTTTCCGTGGTGCTTTAGACGTACGTGCTAAGCAAATTAATGAAGCCATGAAACTGGCTGCTGTAAGGGCTTTGGCCGATTTGGCTAAGACTGCGGTTCCTGATATTGTGAACATGGCTTATAACCAACAAAGTATGAGCTTTGGTCCTGAATATATTATTCCAAAACCACTGGATCCCAGATTGTTGGCAGCAGTGGCACCTGCCGTAGCCAAAGCTGCTATGGATTCTGGCGTTGCTCAAAAAAGGATAGAAAATTGGGATGCTTATGTTGTAGAACTCAATAAACGTCTAGGTCTGGATAATCAGCTGATGCGAGTAATTGGTAACAAGGCCAGAAAAGGGCCTAAGCGTTTGGTCTTTGCTGAGGCCGATAACCAAAAAATTCTCAAGGCTGCTAGCATTATTTATGATGAAGGGGTTGCGTATCCAATTTTATTGGGAGACCCTATCAAAATCAATCGCATAGCGGAACAGAACAATATTGACTTAACAGACTTGCCCATTATTGATCCACGTAGTGATGAAACTGAAGAGAAGCGTGAATTATATGGTAACCTGTTTTTCAAGAAGCGCCAGCGCAAGGGCGTGAATGCTTATGAGAGCAAAAAATTGATGAAAGACCGCAACCATTTTGGTTGTATGATGGTAGAAACCGGTGATGCAGATGCCATGCTTTCTGGATTGACCAAGAACTATGCGGAAGCCATAAGACCTGCATTGCAGATAGTAGGAACAGAGGAAGGCGTGAAGAAAATTGCTGGCATGTATTTGTTACTCACCAAGAAAGGACCCTTGTTCTTGGCAGACACTACGGTGAATTTTAATCCAACGGCAGAAGAGCTGGCAGATATTACCATGATGGTAGCCAAGGAAGTGCGCAACTTTAATTTGACGCCTAGAATTGCTATGTTGAGTTATAGCAATTTTGGTAGCAGCGATTCTCCTGAAGCAAGACTGGTGGCTCAAGCAACCAAGATTCTAAAACAAAGAAATCCTTCTTTGATTGTGGATGGTGAAATGCAAGGTAGTCTTGCGTTTAACAAAGAAATTTTAAAAGACAATTATCCCTTTAGTGAGTTGGTGGATGAAGAAGTAAATGTGCTGATGTTCCCTAACTTAACATCTGGGAACGTAACCTATAATTTATTAAAAGAAGTAGGCGGTGCCGATGCCATTGGACCCATTTTATTGGGATTGAAAAAACCCGTTCACGTTTTGCAATTGGGTAGTAGTGTGCGCAATATTATTAATATGGCCATTGTGGCAGTAGTAGATGCACAATTGAAATGCAAGGGCAATATTGAAGAAGCGGTACAAACCAGTAGTTGGTGGAAGCGCTTGAAAAAAAGAAAAAAATAAATCATGAGTTTTTTCACCCACTTTGGAACATTTTTATTGATGCTAAAAGGCATGTTCACCAAGCCTGAGAACTGGCGCATGTATTGGAAAGAATTCATGCACCAGTGTGTTGAAATTGGAATTGGTGCCCTGCCCATTGTTATTATCATTTCTATTTTCCTTGGTGCGGTAACCACCGTGCAAACAGCTTATCAGTTGGTGAGTCCCTTGGTACCATTGTCTACCATTGCGCAGATTGTAAGGGATAGTATGATTTTGGAATTATCGCCAACGGTTTTGAGCATTGTATTGGCTGGGGTGGTTGGAAGTAAGATTGCCAGTGAGTTGGGTAATATGCGCATTAGTGAACAGATTGATGCATTAGAAATCATGGGTATCAATTCAAAGAGTTATTTGATCATGCCCAAAATCTTAGCGGCGCTCTTGGTGATCCCTTGTTTGATTGTAATCTCTGCCGTATTGGGTATCTGGGGTGGAAGAACGGCCGGAGCCATGTCAGGGATTTTGGCCAATGATATTTTTGACGCTGGTTTAAGACAGAATTTGAATCTCTATAATATCAATTTTGCCTTGTACAAGTCCTATACTTTTGCCTTTATCCTTAGTTCTGTTCCAGCCTATTATGGTTATAATGTAAAGGGCGGTTCTCTAGAAATTGGAAGGGCTAGTACCTCGGCGGTGGTAGTCAGTTGTATCCTGATTTTAGTGGCCGATTATGCCCTAGCTGCCATACTCTTATAAACTCTTGCCAAATAGGCTGCTAAAATTTTTTACAGCAGCGACTACTTGTTACATTTATTGTACAAATAAATTGTTATGCCCATAAGAATGGTGGATGATCCCAATGATCAGGACAATAATGATGATGGTTCCGGTGGTGGTGGTGGAAATATTGGTGGTGGCAGCGGCGGTGGTTTATTCAACCTGCTTCCTATAATCATTGGGCTATTGTTTAGAAAACCCGCACTCTTATTAGTAGTGCTTGCTATTGGAGGTTTTGTCTTTTTAAAAAATGGTTGTGCTGGCATGAGCAGCATGCAAGATGTTGCGCAGTTGGCCACGGGAGGAATTCTTGACCCAAAAGAATTTGACAAGGCGCAAGTCTATGAAGGATTGGATGAATCCAAGAATGCATTGCCTGAAGCTGTCTCCTTGTTAAAGTATGCACCCAAACGTTTGAATCAAGGTCATCAAGGGTCTTGTGTGGCTTGGAGTAGTGCTTATGGCGCTAGAACCATTTTGCAGGCGGTGAGTACGGGAGAAGACCCCAATCAATTGGCATTTAGCCCCTCTTTTTTATACAATCAAATTGGACTAAGTGGTTGTCAGGGTAGTTATATTATCCGTGCCATGGAGAACATGACCCAAGTAGGTGCTGTTCCCTTTAATGAATTTCCTTATGATGAAAATGATTGTAGCCGTCAACCCGATGGTTCTTTAAAACAGGCCGCCCAACAGTTTAGAATGAAGGGCTTTAATAGACTTACTGAGGGTGAAAGTACCAGGGGGTTGAATCTGCATGCTATTAAAGAACATTTGGCCAAGGATGCGCCAGTAGTCATTGGCATGATGGTAGGTGGTTCCTTTATGCAAGAAATGTCAGGAAGGGAAATTTGGGAACCCAATAGTGATGACTATACCATGATGGGTTTTGGTGGTCATGCCATGTGCGTAATTGGCTATGACGATAGAAAGGAGGGTGGTGCATTTCAGATTATGAATTCATGGGGATCTGATTGGGGTGTGAATGGAATTGCTTGGATCAAATACAAAGACTTTAGGCGTTTTGTAAGAGAAGCATATGGTCTGAACCCACTTCAAAAAACAGGTGATGCAGTGGTAGATCATTTGAGTTGCAGTATTGGTTTAGTGGATGCCAATACCAAGGCCTATTTACCCCTTAAGTTAGCAGCTGGCAACCTATTTGAAACCAGTAGTCCCATTGCCAAGGGTACCGGCTTTAAAATAGAAGTAAAGAATAACACGGATTGTTATGTTTATGTCTTAGGTATGGAAACCGATGGTAGTAGTTATGTCTTATTTCCTTACCCCAGTAAGGATGACCCCAGCAAAACCAAGTTCTCTCCTTATTGCGGCATCACGGGTTATAGATTATTTCCAAAGGGGATGAAACTGATGGCCGATAGCATTGGCAACAAAGACTATATGGCTGTTGTAATGAGCAAGGAACCCATGAATGTTTTTGAATTAAACAAAGCCGTAAATCAGAACCAATCTTTGGGTTTTGAAGTCGCGGTAAATAAAGCGGTTAAAAGAGAAAGCATTGGAGGAATCCGTTTTAGCAGTGATGGAAAAATCATGTCTTTTGAAACGGCCATAGCTGATAAAAATGCGGTAGCTTGTATAGTAGCCATTGATAAACAATAAAATTCAAAATTGTGAATCCCAAATTTGAGCGCTTTCAAAAAATTATTCTGCATCCTGTCAAATTCAGGTTCTTTCTGCTGCAAAAATTGCCATCGGCCTTGATTGCAGGATTGCGTGTAAAAGACCTTTCAAACCTTGAAGCAGTGATAACAGTTAAGCATAAATGGCTCAATCAAAATCCCTTTAGGTCTATGTATTTTGCTGTACAATCCATGGCAGCAGAAATGAGTACGGGTCTTTTGGCATTTGGACAATTGTATCAAAGAAATCCAGCGGTAAGTATGCTGGTAGTGGGTATGGAAGCAAAGTTTCACAAAAAAGCGGTTGGTGAAATTTCCTTTTATTGTGAAGATGGATTGGCCATTGCCAATGCTGTAGAAGCTGCTTCTCAAACAGGTCAGGGGCAAACTATTCAATGCTATTCAATAGGTAAAAATGAAGCCGGAGAAACGGTGTCAGAATTCTGGTTTACCTGGAGTTTTAAAGCCAAAAAATAAGTATCAACGAACCTTTAATATTTCTATCATGACTATTAGTTTTCATGGCGCCGCCAGAACGGTAACAGGTTCCAAACACTTGTTGGTAACAGATGAAGGAAAAAGAATTTTATTGGATTGTGGCATGTTCCAAGGCATGGGAAAGGAAACGGATGCTTTGAATAGGGATTTTGGATTTACAGCTTCAGAGCTAGATGTATTGGTTTTGTCTCATGCCCATATTGATCATTCTGGATTGATCCCCAAACTAGTGGCAGAAGGATTTAGGGGAAAGATTATTTGTACCCCTGCCACCAAAGAGCTTGCTGCTATTTTGTTGGAAGATTCTGCCACCATTCAAAAAACGGATACCAAATTTATTAATAAGAGAAGGGCTAAACAGGGCTTGCCCTTGTATGAGCCACTTTATACTTTGGACGATGTAGCCTTAACCATGACACTGTTTGAAACAGTGGAATATGATTGCTGGCATTCCATTCTTGCCGGAGTGGAAATCATGTTTACTGATGCTGGTCATATTATTGGAAGTGCTGCGGTGACATTGAAAATTTCAGAAAAAGGTAAGACTACTAGCATATGTTTTAGCGGAGACGTGGGCCGTTATAGAGATGTGATTTTACGTTCGCCTGCCAGCTTTCCACCAGTAGATTATATCTTATTAGAAAGTACCTATGGCAATAAATTACACGATGAGGTATATAGTACCCCGGATAATTTACTCAAGTGGGTGCAGCATACCTGTCATGTAAAAAAAGGAAAACTCATTATCCCCGCATTTTCGGTAGGTAGGACCCAGGAGATTTTGTATGATCTTAACCAATTATCCTTAGAGCATCGCTTACCCAAAGTACCCATTTATGTAGATAGTCCTTTAAGTAGGGAAGCAACAGAAGTCATTAAAAGTTTTCCAAAGTATTTTAATAAGCGCATTCAAAAAGTAATGGAACATGATGATGATCCCTTTGATTTTGAAGGATTGAATTATATTAAAACAGTAGAAGAAAGTAAGGGATTGAATTTTCTAGATCAGCCCTGTGTGATTATCTCTGCCAGTGGTATGGCTGATGCCGGAAGGGTCAAGCACCATATCATGAACAATATTGGGAATGAGAAAAATACCATTTTGATGGTGGGTTATTGTGAGCCAAGATCCTTGGGTGGAAGACTGATGCATGGTGACAAAGAAGTGCGCATTTTTGGAGAAGAGTTTGAAGTAAAAGCTGAGATAGGTTCTATGAGAAGTATGAGTGCACACGGGGACTATGATGACCTCTGCCAATTTATAAGCTGTCAACATGCAGACCAAGTGAAGCAATTGTTTTTGGTACATGGGGAATATGAGGTGCAACAAGATTTTGCCAAGCGTTTAGAAAGAAAAGGGTTTAAAGATGTTCAAATTCCTGACCTGCATGAAACCAAGCAATTGCAATAATTTGATGGTATAAGACTAAGGGTTTTATAATATGGAACAGGATGGCTTTAAAAGGATTAATCCTTAAATTGATTGCCATTAAAACCTTGCTTCCATGTATCAAAAAACAGTTCCAGTACTGATTTTCTTGTTTTTTAATTTGTCAATAGCGGCCCAATCTCAAAAGCTTTGGTACCAAGAACCCGCTACAACCTGGACAGAAGCACTACCCTTAGGAAATGGTAGATTAGGGGTAATGGTTTTTGGTGGCGTTAAAGATGAATTACTGCAATTAAATGAATCCACACTATGGTCTGGCGGTCCAGTAAAAAATAATGTAAACCCAGCAGCCAAAAATGTGTTGCCACAGGTACGCGCAGCTTTGAATCAAGGTGATTATAAAAAAGCGGAAGCCCTAACCAAAAAAATGCAAGGGGTCTATTCAGAAAGTTATATGCCTTTGGGCGATTTAAAAATCAAACAATTCTTTAATGATACCATTGTTAGTCAGTACCAACGTGAGTTGAATATTGACAAAGCCATTAGTACCACTAGTTATACAGTTGATGGTATACAATACAAAAGAGAACTATTTGTTTCTGCCCCAGACCAATTAATGGTCTTGAAAATTACGGCTAGTAAAGCTGGTACATTGAATCTACAAATGCATCCTCAAAGCATTTTAGAAAATCATCCAGTAGTGCATGGTCCTGCTGAAATGGGTCTCAAGGGAAGGGCGCCTAGTTTCAATTTTCCAAGCTATGTGCGGTATAAAAATCCTGCTATTAGTTATCAAGATTCTACAGCCTGTAATGGTATGCGTTTTGACTATAGAATTAAAGTACTCAACAAAGACGGTCAAGTTCAAACAGATACTACTGGCATCAAGGTTTCTCAAGCAACTGAAGTATTGGTTTTGATTAGTGCAGCTACTAGTTTTAATGGGTTTGACAAATGCCCAGATAGTCAGGGAGTGAATGAGAATGCCATCGCCGCAGGTTGGTTGTCAAAAGCCAAGGGCAAAAGCTATGACCAACTAATGCAAAATCACTTGAAGGATTATCAAACATATTTTCATCGCGTTAGCCTTAGTTTGAATGATGGCATAGAAACAGATAATGCCAAAAAGCCTACCAATCAACGGTTGATTGGGTATTTTGATGGAGCAGTAGATCCTTCTTTAGAAAGCTTGTATTTCCACTATGGAAGGTATTTATTAATCTCAAGTTCAAGACCTGGAGGAACCGCCGCCAACCTGCAAGGTATTTGGAACAAGGAATTAAAAGCACCCTGGAGTTCTAACTATACCATCAATATCAATACACAAATGAATTATTGGCCTGCAGAGATGACCAATCTTTCTGAGATGCATGAGCCGCTTTTCAAACTCATTAAAGATATTTCTGTAACAGGTGCAAGAACTGCCAAAGAATTCTATGGCATGAGTGGTTGGGTGGCGCATCACAATAGTGATATCTGGGCTTTGTCAAATCCGGTAGGTGACTTGGGAAGAGGAGATCCCAAATGGGCCAACTGGGCCATGGGCGCCAACTGGTTAAGTCAGCATTTATGGGAACACTATCAGTTTACCATGGACAAGGATTTCTTGGCAAAGAACTATGATATCTTGAAGGGGGCTGCACAGTTTAGCATGGATTGGATGGTTAAAGACAGTGCAGGTTTTTGGGTAACCATGCCTGCTGTTTCACCAGAAAACCAGTTTATAGATGACAAGGGAAATCCAAGTGATGTGTCTGTTGCCACCACTATGGATATGTCCATTATCAGAGACTTATTTGCCAATACCATTGCCGCAGCAGCTATAGTTGGAGATAAGGATGCCGCATTTGTAAATGCATTGAAAGAACGATATGCAAAACTCTTTCCTCTACAAATAGGTAAAAAAGGCAACCTACAAGAATGGTTTAAAGATTGGGAAGACGTAGAGCCACATCATAGGCATGTATCACAACTTTTTGCACTGCATCCTAGTAATCAAATCTCACCCATTTTTACTCCCGCATTTTCCAATGCAGCCAAGAAAACTTTGGAACTGCGTGGAGATGAAGGAACGGGTTGGAGTCTGGCTTGGAAAATTAATTTCTGGGCCCGCTTACTAGATGGAGATCATGCTTATTCTTTGTTACGCAATATTCTAAGATATGTAAGTACCACCAATACCAATTATTCCAAAGGTGGGGGTTCTTATGCAAACCTTTTTGACGCACATCCTCCTTTTCAGATTGATGGAAATTTTGGGGCAACAGCTGGAATCACCGAATTATTATTGCAAAGTCATTTGGGTGAATTGCATTTTTTGCCAGCCTTGCCTTCTGTTTGGACATCAGGCAGTATCAAGGGTTTGAAAGCAAGAGGAGGTTTTGAAGTAGCCATCAATTGGAAAGCCAATCAATTAACTACTGCAAGCATTACTTCTTTGCAAGGCGGTATTTGTAGGATTCGCACCCAAGTGCCAGTTGCAATTAAAGGAGCATCCATCAAACATATAAAAACAACAGAAGGGTATTATTTAATTGAATTTATGACCAACAAGAACCAACGCTATGAACTTACCAAAATATAAATTGCCATTTCTGTCTTTGATGCTATTGCTATTTGCAATGACTAATCTTGTACATAGTCAATTGGCCAATGACAACTGGCATGGGTTTAAAAAGCAATCTTTTAAAGTAGATACAGCGTCTGCCTATATAGTGATTCCCGAAAAACCTATGGCAGGAAATCCATGGTTATGGCGTACTTATTCTCCAGAGTTTCATGTGGAGATTGATAGTCTTCTTGTAACCAAAGGATTCCATATTGGTTTTATCAATATCAACAACAAAGCACTCTATGGTCAGCCAGAGTTGATGAAGATCTGGGACAAATTTTATCAGGTCTTGGTCAACGAAAAAAAACTAGCCACAAGACCTGTACTATCAGGGGCTGTTAGGGGTTCACTTTGCGAATTTGCTTGGGCCAAATTATATCCAGATAGGGTGTCCTGTATTTATTCAGAAAACCCAGTGGCCGATATCAAGAGTTGGCCTGGTGGTAAAATGAAAGGAGTAGGTGCTTCTCCTGATCAATGGAAACAGTTATTGGCTGCCTATGGATTTACAGAAGAACAGGCAATAGCCTATGGCGATAATCCAAAAGATAATTTGCAAAAATTGGCTGAACAAAAAGTGCCGCTCTATTTTAGTTTTGGTTTAAAAGATGCCTTGGTTCCCATGGAAGAAAATGCATTGGTTATTGCAGACGCTTATATTAAATTAGGTGGACCAGTAACCATTTATCCTATGACTAGGGGTAAGCAGGAACAAAATGGGCACCATGTAACCATTGAACAACCGGAGGGTATTGCTGATTTTATGATTCGTGCTTGGAAGTCATTTCAATAATTGGATCAATTGCAAGGAATTTATCTTGGCAAAGATTAGCTTCGCCATTCATTAAAATTTTTTCGGGATGTCTTTACCCATCAAGGCTTTTTTATTTGATTTAAACGGGACCATGATTGATGATATGCAGTATCATAACAAAGCATGGTTTCATATTTTGAACGATGATCTAGGTGCTAACTTAAGTTGGGAAGAAGTAAAAAGTCATATGTATGGCAAGAACACAGAACTCTTGATTAGGGTATTTGGCCCCGATAAATTTACACAGGATGAGATGGATACGCTTTCTGTTGAAAAAGAGAAAAGATACCAAGCTGAATACCGTCCAATTTTACAATTAATTGGAGGATTAGACGGGTTTTTAGCAACTGCTCAAGAGCGCGGAATCAAGATGGGAATTGGCTCAGCGGCCATTCCATTTAATATCAATTTTGTATTAGATGGATTAGACCTTAGGCATTATTTTCCTTCCATTGTTAGTGCGGATGATGTGTTAAATAGCAAACCAGATCCTGAAACCTATTTAAAAGGGGCAACGGAATTAGGCGTACTACCTGAGGAATGCATTGTTTTTGAAGACGCTCCCAAAGGGGTTGAAGCCGCCAAACTAGCGGGCATGAAATGCGTGGTCATTACTACCATGCATGAAGCAGATGAGTTTGCTGCCTATGATAATATTATTTGTTTTATCAAAGACTATCAAGGTCTCAATATTGATAGCTTGATTCATATTTGAAGATTCAAATCAAACACATGAAACATTTTTTCACCAGTGCTGCCTGTTTGTTTTTAATGGGGTTTAGTGCCATGGCACAAGCTCCCAGAAATATTGTGATCAATGCCAATAAAACTGTTGCCAAAATTGAACCCACCATGTGGGGTGTTTTTTTTGAAGACATCAATTTTGGTGCTGACGGTGGCATTTATGCGGAGCTGATCAAGAACCGTTCTTTTGAGTTTTTTAAACCATTGATGGGTTGGAAAATTGAGCAGAAACCTTTTGTAGAAGGTGCTGTAACGGTATTAAATAGGGCAGGAGAGAACCTTCCCAATCCTAGGTTTTTGCGGGTTAAATCTGGGATTGACAATCAAGCGCCTATTGCCCTTGTAAACGAAGGATTCAGGGGCATGGGCTTTAAGGAAAAAAATGGTTATGATTTCTCTGTTCAATGCAGAACTGCTGCTACAGGTTTAAAATTGCATATAGCACTTTTAGACGCCAAGAACAATCAGATAGGGTCAACGGTTTTGGCCATTCAACCCAGTGCAGATTTTACCAAACAGACCATTCGTTTGTTTGCAACTGCCAATGAGAAAAAGGGTCAGTGTAGAATTTGGTTGGAGGGCAAGGGCACCATTGATCTAGACATGATCTCTTTGTTTCCAGAAGATACATGGAAGAAAAGACCAGGTGGTATGCGGGCCGATATGATTCAATTATTGGCCGATATGAAACCAGGATTTATTCGTTTTCCTGGTGGATGCATTGTTGAGGGATATGACCTTTCTCAACGCTATCAATGGAAAAAAACCATTGGACCTATTGAAGACCGTCAACTCATTATTAATCGCTGGAATTTTGAATTCTCCAATAGAAATGCGCCTGACTATTTTCAAACCTTTGGACTTGGTTTCTTTGAATATTTTCAATTGGCAGAAGATATTGGTGCCACCCCACTTCCTATTTTGAATTGTGGGATGGCTTGTCAATTTAACTCGGCTGAGTTTGTACCATTAGACCAATTGGATCCCTATGTGCAGGATGCATTGGATTTAATTGAATTTGCCAATGGTCCTGTAAGCAGTGTTTGGGGAGCCAAACGCGCAGCCATGGGACATCCTGCGCCTTTTAATCTGAAATTTTTGGGAATTGGAAATGAGAACTGGGGACCACAATATGTAGAGCGTTTAGCCCATTTTCAAAAAGCCATCAAAGCAAAATATCCAGAGATTTATTTAGTCACCAGTTCTGGAACGGATCCTTCCGGTGGGCGCTATGAATATTTGAATAAGGAACTGCGTAGCATGAATGCCGATATTATTGATGAGCATTTTTATAGAAATCGTGATTGGTTTTTACAAAATGCCAAGCGCTATGATACTTTTCCAAGAACGGGTTCTAAAGTGATGGCTGGAGAATATGCATCTCATGCTGATGGTATTTCTGGCAATAAGAAAAACAATTGGCAGTCTGCTTTGAGTGAAGCCGCGTTTATGACGGGTTTGGAGCGCAATGCAGATGTGGTACACTTAGCTTCTTATGCACCTTTATTTGCGCATTTGGATGCTTGGCAATGGGCGCCTGATTTGATTTGGGTAGATAACCTGCAATCATATGGAACCCCAGAATACCATGTGCAGAAACTCTATTCACTCAATAAAGGAAATAAGGCCATTGCAACTACCTGGAACAATCAAGTGATTGCTGGTCAGGATAGTTTATATGCTTCTACTGTTATTGATACCGTAGCCAAAGAGTTGATCATCAAATTGGTCAATGTTTCTTTGTCTGCCAAACAAACGCAATTGCAATTGGAGGGCATTAAAAAAATGCTTCCTCAAGCAGAACTAATTCTTTTGTCTGGCAATGAACCTACTGCTATAAATAGTATTGATCAACCCATGTTGGTGGCGCCCAAATCTTCTAGCATTCTAATTAAAAAGAACAAAATTGATTACGAAATTCCGGCTAGTAGTTTTGTAGTTATTAAAGTAAAAATGCCCTCCAAATAGAGGGCATTTTTCTTGTTTGTTGGAAACTATAGTTTACCAGAACCTTGCATAAAGCAGGGTGATGATGATCAGTGTAACCACAATCATTGCTATATGATTTGGAGCCAATTTGAACATGGTTTTGTCCAAAACAAAGGCTTTTGGATTTTCCTTTGGTCCAGTTGCAAAACTTACCGCAATCATGGCAACCATGGTAAAGAAGAATGACCATCCCATTCCAATTAAGAAAGGAATTTCAAATCCACCTTTTCCATTAGGGAAAGCAGTGTACAAAATGGTCTCATTACCCAATACTGCTGGCGCGTAGTTATTAAAGAACAATGCCAACAAGAAACCTGTAATCAAACCTACAATGGCAGCTGTGGCTGTTGTACGCTTCCAGAAGAAGCCAAGGATAAACATGGCAAATACACCTGGGCTAATTAAACCAGTATATTTTTGGATAAAGGTAAATCCACCTTCACCACCAATCCCCAATAAATCATCCCAAGTAAAGATGATGGAAAGCAACATGGCTGCAAGAATGGTGATTCTACCAATCCATACCATTTGTTTTTCACTGGCATCGGTCTTAATATATTTCTTATAAATGTCTAATGTGAAAATGGTAGAAATACTATTGGCCTTACCTGCCAGTGAAGCCACAATGGCTGCTGTTAAAGCCGCTAGTGACAAACCTTTCAATCCATTAGGCAAGAAGCCCAAGATAGAAGAATAGGCATTATCTGTTAGGAATTTACCACCTGCATTCATCTCCTGTTGTAATGAACCATTTTTATACAAGACATAGGCGGCAATACCGGGTAGCATTACAATGACCGGCATCATCAACTTTAAGAATCCAGCAAATAAGATCCCTGTTCTAGCTGTTTTCAAATCTGCACCCAAAGCACGTTGGGTAATGTATTGGTTACAACCCCAATAGTTAAGATTCACAATCCATTGACCAGCAAAATACATGGCAATACCTGGTAGGATCAAATACTTGTCAATTTCACCCTGTGGTGTATTTGCAGTTGGTTTGTCCAAGATCATGTGAAAGTGGTCAGGTGCTTGAATCAAGAGTTGGTTAAAACCTGCTAGGGCATCTTTGCCCAAACCAAATTTTTCACTCACCAACGTCAAGGCAATATAGGTTGTAGCCAATCCACCAATAATTAATACGGCTACTTGAATAATATCGGTGTAACCAATTACTTTCATGCCCCCCAGTGTAATCACAATGGCAAATACCGCTAATAGCAACATCACCAAGTGTAAGTTGGTACCGCCTGTTAAGTTATTGATGGCGGTAGCTCCCAAGAACATGATAGATGTGAGGTTGACAAAAATGTAGAGGAATAACCAGAAAATAGTCATCACCAAACTCACAGATTCATTGTTCCTGGTTTTTAAGAACTGTGGCATGGTAAAGATTTTATTCTTCAGGTATACCGGCATAAACCAAACGGCAATGATGATGAGTGAGATGGCAGCCAACCACTCGTAAGCAGCAACCGCAATGCCCACAAAAAATCCGTTTCCACTCATGCCTATAAATTGTTCGGCAGAGATATTGGATGCTATCAAAGAAGCTCCAATGGCCCACCAAGTAAGTGATCCTTCTGCCAAGAAAAAATCCTTGGTATCCATAGAACCCTTCTTTTTCCTTTGGTAGATCCAATAACCATATCCTGCTACAATCAGGAAGTAGATTAGAAAGATGATGTAGTCAATGTTAACCAGTTTGCTGTTCATGTACAATCGTTTTTTTGTATTTGTATGTGTGGTTTATGTGCAACTATTTGTAAGCAGCTTCGTTCCAACGCAATTCATTCTTGAATTGATAGAGTTGGGTGTCTTTGCCAATGAGTAAGTATTCAATACCTGCCATTTCTGCAAAATCTTCCAAGTTTTCAGGTGTCAGGTTTTGACTATAACAAGTGTGGTGTGCACCGCCTGCTAAAATCCAAGCCGCACAACCCGTATGCATATTGGGATAGGGTTTCCATAAAACACGAGCAACGGGTAAATTGGGTAATTGATTAAATGGTGTTACCGCCATTACTTCATTCACCAACAAGCGGAATCTGTTACCCATGTCTACAATAGAAGCGTTCAAAGCTGGGCCAGGACCTGAGTTAAAAACTAGTCTTACTGGATCGGCTTTGCCACCAATGCCTAGTGCATGAATTTCACAACTGGGTTTGGCGTCTGCAATAGATTCGCAGATCTCCAACATATGTGAACCCAAGACCATGCGATTGTCTGGATTAAAATGATAGGTATAGTCTTCCATAAAACTATTGCCACCCTTTAAGCCAGATCCCATTACTTTCATAGCACGTACCAAGGCTGCAGTCTTCCAATCTCCTTCACCAGCAAATCCATAACCCTTGGTCATCAAACGTTGGGCAGCGATACCTGGTAGTTGTAGCAAACCATGTAGGTCTTCAAATGTGGTAGTGAATCCTTTGAATCCACCATTTTTCAAAAAGGTCTCAATGCCTATTTCAATTCTTGCAGCTTCTCTTAATGACTGGTGA
>CAMFKK010000008.1 GCA_945957225.1 uncultured Sphingobacteriia bacterium
GGCTCGGAGATGTGTATAAGAGACAGGGCAGATAATACAGCACGTATTTTCTTAATAGGAGATTCAACCATGGCAGACAAGCCGTTAGAGGGAAATCCTGAAAGAGGCTGGGGGCAACTTTTCCCCCAGTTTCTTTTGCCAGGAATTCAGGTGCAAAACCATGCTATGAATGGGAGAAGCACCAAGAGTTTTATCAAGGAAGGTAGATGGGATACCATTATGTCCCGGATGCGTAAAGGAGATTATGTGCTGATTCAATTTGGACATAATGATCAAAAGTTAGAAGATTCCAATCGCTCAGCGCCTGCACATGGCTTATACAAAGAAAACCTAATCAAATTTGTCAAAGATACTAGGAGTAAGGGTGGATTTCCTGTTCTGATTACCCCTGTGATGCGCAGAAAATTTGATGACAAAGGCAAATTTGTAGACCAACACGGAGATTATCCTGGGGTTGTAAAAGAAGTAGCTGCCCTATTAAAAGTACCCATGATTGATTTGCACAAATCAAGTGAGGCTTTAATTGTAAAAGAAGGTGTGGAAGGAAGTAAAAGATTATTCTTAAACATACCCCAGCAACATTTTAAAAATTACAAAGGCAAGGAAGAAGACAATACCCATTTTAGTGAATATGGGGCATCATCAATGGCATCATTGGTATGTCAGTCAATTGTTGACCAACAATTACCCTTGGTTGCTTTTTTAAAGCCTTCACTATTTCAAGCAAAATACCAATTTGAATTACCCAAGATTTATACCCCGCATTTTAGACAAGACACTTTGAGTATTCTTGTAAACGGGGCAGTGACCGATGGAAAGACCTTAAATTCAATAGCCATCAATACAACCATTGATCAAATGGCGGCAAAAGGTGGTGGGGTAGTAAAGATCCCTGCTGGCTTATGGTTAACAGGCCCCATTGTCATGAAAAGCAATATCAACCTTTATGTTGAAAAAAATGCAGTAGTCATTTTTACAAGTGACTTGAATCAGTACCCATTGGTTGTGTCATCTTTTGAAGGAGTTGACGCAGCAAGGTGTCAGTCTCCTATTACCGCAGAAAATCTTAGCAATATTGCTATAACTGGGAAAGGGGTATTTGACGGCAACGGATTTTTCTGGAGGCCGTTAAAAAAAGATAAGATGAATGAATCTGGTTGGAAGAACCATTTGCAAACTTATGGCGGTGCCTTAACGGAGGACAAAAAAACCTGGTATCCTTCAGAAGCAGCTGTTAAAGCATCTCTTGATAAGAATATTGGTAAATTAACTGATGGCAAAAAACTCAGTGACTTTGAAGGTATTAAAGATTTTCTTCGCCCAAACATGGTAAGGATTGCTAATTCCAAAAACATTTTAATTGAAGACGTTACTTTTAATAATAGCCCTGCTTGGACAACCCATATTGTTACCAGTGAACAAATTACCATTAAAGGATTGATTGTGAAGAATCCTTGGTATGGTACCAATACAGATGCACTTGACTTAGAAAGTTGTAAGAATATTTTAATGGAAGATTGTGTGTTTGATACAGGTGATGATGGGATTACCATTAAATCTGGTAGGGACGAGGACGGAAGAAAAAGAGGCATCCCTACAGAAAATATGATTGTCAATAATTGCACTGTTTATCATGCACACGGTGGATTTGTTATAGGAAGTGAAATGAGTGGTGGTGCAAGAAATTTGTATGTGGGTAATTGTACTTTTATTGGTACTGATATTGGTCTAAGATTTAAAACCACTAGGGGTAGGGGAGGGATGGTTGAAAATATTTATGCAAGCAATATAGTGATGAAAGATATTGTGGCAGAAGCTATTTTGTTTGATATGTATTATATGGCAAAAGACCCCGTTGTATTGGCAGGAGAAAAAAGAGAGCCGCCAGTTGTAGAAACCTTACCAGTAACAGAAGCTACACCACAATTTCAGCATTTCTACTTTAATAATATCAGTTGTAATGGAGCGGCTAAAGCCATTTTTGTTAGGGGGATCCCGGAAATGCACGTAAAAGATATTCAAATGAACAAAGTGTTTATACAAGCTAAAGAAGGGATAGATATACAGGAAGCAACAGGTATACAGCTTAATAATATTAGTGTACATGCCAATAATAAAAATCCTTTGGTTTATGCACTTAATAGTAATGATATCAAGATCAATGGATTTGATTTTAGCAATATGTCTGAAACCTTTTTGCAGGCACATGGTCCAAGAACAAAAAGCGTTTCCATTCAGCTAAAAAACAATCAAAAAATAAAAACCGATATTGGCTTTGGAGCCGATGCCAAAACCATAGAAATAAAATAGTATGAAAAGAATTAGTCCCATCTTATTGCTTTGCTTGTTCCTATTGGGCCAAGTAAAGTCTCAGAGTCCTGCAGAACGAATGGCTGCCACCATCATGAAAACTTGGACAGACACCCTTTGGGTAGAGGGGGCAAAGCCAACCAAATGGTCCTATGATTTAGGGGTTGTGTTAAAAGGTATTGAAGGTCTTTGGTATCAAACTGCGGATCCTAAGTACTTCAATTATCTCCAAAAAAGCATGGACTATTTTGTAGAAGAAAACGGGAATATTCGCACCTATAAAATGGAAGATTATAACCTTGATAATATTCTAGATGGACGAATGCTCTTGACCTTGTATAAAGTAACCAGCAAGGAAAAATATTATAAAGCTGCTCAGTTATTGAGACAGCAATTGCAAAAACAACCAAGAACAAATGCTGGTGGTTATTGGCATAAGAAAATCTATCCACACCAAATGTGGTTAGACGGTTTGTATATGGCTGAACCATTTCATGCTGAATATGCAGCAGACTTTAATGAACCTGGAGCTTTCAAAGAAATAGCACATCAGTTTATTGTAATGGAAGCCAAAGCAAGAGATACTAAAACAGGATTATTATATCATGGCTGGGATGAATCCAAAGAGCAAAAATGGGCTGATCCAAAAACTGGTCTTTCTCCTCATTTTTGGGCTAGGGCCATGGGTTGGTATGGAATGGCATTGGTTGATGTGATGGAAAGAATGACCAATAATGAGCCCTATAAAGACTCTTTAAAGCAAATCTTAGCCAGGTTTGTTACATCTATCAAGAAAGTACAAGACCCCTCAACTGGTCTATGGTATGATATATTAAACCTTCCAAAAGAAAAAGGCAATTATTTAGAAGCTTCGGCTGCTTGTATGTTTGTTTGTACCATTGCTAAAGCGGTTAGATTGGGTTATTTACCTGCCACTTGGATGCCCATGGCTGAAAAAGGATACAATGGAATTTTAAAAGAGTTTCTGAAAATAGATGCTAGTGGACAAACCAATTTACACGGAACAGTTAGTGTTAGTGGTTTGGGTGGTAATCCCTATAGAGACGGTAGCTTTGCTTATTACATGAGTGAAAAAGTTATTGTGAATGACAAAAAAGGGGTTGGCGCTTTTTTACAAATGGCTAATGAAATGGCCTTGCATAAGAATTTGAAATTAGGTGCTGGCAAATCTGTTTTGCTAGATGATTGGTTTAATTCAGAAAAGAAAAAAGACATTACCGGTCTATTAAAACCTTATCACTACAAATGGGATGAGATGTATAACAATGGTTTTTATTTGTTAGGCCAGGTTTTTAACGCGCATGGAATTCAAATAAAAACACTAAGTGCTGCTCCCACAAAAGAAAATTTAAAAAATACTGAGATCTACCTAATTGTGGATGCAGATAATGTTACCGATAATCCCACACCTAACTATGTTACAGCAAAAGATGTAACAGCTGTTACAGATTGGGTAAAAGCTGGAGGTGTATTGGTTTTATTGCATAATGACAAGGGGAATGCAGAGTTTGAACACTTTAACAAACTGGCCAATAGTTTTGGTATTCATTTTAATGAGGATAGTTATAATCGGGTGCTGGGTAATCAATATGAAACTGGTGCAATCATGATTCCAGCAGAAAATCCAATTCTGCCCAATGTTCAAAAAATTTATCAAAAAGAAATAAGTTCCATCACCCTTACAGCTCCAGCAAAACCCATGTTGAAAAAGGATGATCTAATCATTTTTGCTGTGACCAAGCTTGGAAAAGGAACCGTATTTGCAACAGCTGACCCTTGGTTATACAATGAATACACCGATGGTAGAAAACTGCCCATGGAATATCAAAACCTACAAGCTGCCAATGATTTGGTAAAATGGTTGATCAAACAAATTCCAGTTAAACAAAAGAATAAGTAAATCATCCAATTGGTAAACTGATCAGTTAAAAGAAGCAAATTCAATCATTGAAAAAGAAAAAGACATTTAAAACCACAATTGCATATAGACAGTTTTTCTATTTGATGATGGTTTTATTGACCATTAAGGTTAGTGCTGCTTCAAAACCCATTGTGGTTGATCAAAACGGTAAGGGTGATTTTACAAGTATTCAAGCTGCCATCAACAGTTTGTTGGATCAAGCAACAACGCACAGGGTTATTTTTATAAAAAAGGGTGTTTATAAAGAAAAAGTATTTATAGAGAAAAATTTTGTTGCCTTAGTTGGAGAAGATAAATCAAAGACAATCATTGTCATTTCTCAAGCAAGAGATATTTGGCGATGCGAGCATCCAGATGATTGGGGAGTTGCCACTATAAATCTAAAAGGTTCAGATATTGTATTGGAAAATCTGACTATTTCAAATGATTTTGGATTCAATCTACAAGAAGACATGCATATTGATTGTAAGTCTGATTCCGCTAATCCCTTTAAAGTGGTTAAAAAATCGGGGCATCAAATGGCGCTTAGAAGTTTTGGTACTACCCGACTGATAGCGCGTAATTGTGTATTCAAAGCCTATGGTGGAGATACAGTAAGTCCTTGGAATACCACCGAAGGACAGTTTTATTTTAAGGATTGTGAACTGGAAGGAGGGGTTGATTTTTATTGTCCCCGTGGTTGGGCATATGCGGAGAATTGTTTGTTTAAGGCCCATGGCAATACCGCTGCCATCTGGCATGATGGTTCAGTCAATAAAGACAGTAAAACCGTTTTGAAAAACTGTGTATTTACTGGAGATGATGGTTTTAAATTGGGTAGGTATCATAGGGATGCTCAATTTTATTTATTGAATTGCCGGTTTGCAAAAAATATGGCAGATGCACCCATATATTTGAATCCATCGCAACCGCAAAACCAAATTCAATGGGGTAGAAGGATTTATTTTTTCAACTGTCATAAAGATGGTGGAGACTACCCCTGGTTTGCTGATAATCTTGCTGAAGCAGGGGCCAATATAGTAGCCAATGACCTGAATGCTGATTGGGTATTTCATGGCGTTTGGAACCCAGCATCCATTAGTTTTACTAAGTCTAAGCCTGCATTTACAATTGTGCCTGCCGTTTATCTGATACCCCAAGATTTACAGCAACCAACTATTGATAGTATTGCTGAAAAAATGTTATTGTATCAGCGCGCCGTAGGCGGATGGCCTAAAGCTGTGAATGAAATAAAACTTGACTATCAAAAGCCCATAACTATTGGCCAAGCCAAATTGATTTTGGCCGACTCAATGCATATGGATGCAACATTTGATAATGAGGCAACTAGTAGAGAAATTAAATATCTGATCAAAGCTTATATTAATACAGGCAATCAAAGATATTTAGCGGCAGTTGAAAAAGGTATTGCCTATTGTTTGCGAGCACAAAATGCCAAAGGAGGATGGCCCCAATATTTTCCTGATAAAAGTATTTACAGGGCACAAATCACTTTCAATGATAATGCCATGGTCAATGTTCTAAATATCTTGGCAGATATTGTAGAAGGTAAAAATGGCTTTGATAAAGTTAACCCTGTATTTGTGCCAGCATCTGAAATGGCTATCAAGAGAGCCATTGATTGCATTATCAACACACAGATAAAGGTAAATGGCAGGTTCACCGCATGGTGTACCCAATACAATCCTGTTACCTTGGTTCCAGAAATGGCAAGAAAGTTTGAATTGGCGTCTATTAGCGCCAATGAGTCAGTTGGAATCATTCGATTTCTGATGCGTCAAAAACAACCCTCTGAGGCCGTTAAAAATGCGATTAATACAGCAATTGAGTGGTTGCAAACTGTTAGAATCAAAGGTTATAGATATCAAGACATTGTTGCTGCTGATCAGCCCAAAGGAAAGGATCGGTTATTAGTAGCAGATGCCAATGCCAGTGTATGGTCAAGGTTTTATGAAATTGAAACCAATAAGCCTTTGTTCAGTGGCAGGGATAGTCAGAAAAAATATGATCTTAAAGAAATTGAATGGGAGAGAAGAACCGGATATGCTTGGTATGGGGTTTGGCCTGAAACTCTTATTAACAAGGATTATCCCAAGTGGAAACAATTAAACGAGCATTAGTCAGCAAGCAATTAGCATAAAATGAGTAAATTAAATAAGGGAACTATCAGCAATGTTCCTGCCAAGGAAGGCGAACAAGACTTTTCATCATTAATGGCATTACCTGAAAAAGTATTGCAATTTGGAACAGGTGTTTTATTAAGGGGTTTGCCTGATGAATATATTGATCTTGCCAATAAGAAAGGAATCTTCAATGGCAGGGTATTAGTTGTAAAATCTACAGACACACCCGGTTCTGATGATTTTCAACAACAGGATGGGCTTTATACCGTAGTTGTTAGGGGTTTTGAAAATGGACAACCCGTAGACAAATGGGCTTTGAATGCCAGTATTAGCAGGGTATTGGCTGCCAATAGTCATTGGGATACTATTTTAGAAGCTGCAGAGCATCCAGCCATGCAGGTGGTGATTTCAAATACAACAGAAGTTGGTATTGTGTTGGTAGAAGAATCCATTCATGCAAATCCTCCAGCTTCATTTCCGGCAAAACTCTTGTCATTTTTGTACAAACGCTTTCAATTTTTCAAGGGTAGTAAAGATGCGGGAATGATCATTATTCCAACAGAATTAATTTCAGAAAACGGTCAAAAATTAAAATCCATTTTATTAGACCTTTCACAGTTTAACCAACTAGAACCAGCATTTATCACATGGTTGGATAGCGCCAATGATTTTTGTAATTCATTAGTGGATAGAATTGTACCTGGTAAACTACCAACTGCAGAAGCGGAAAAAATTAGCAAGACTTTGGGCTATGAAGACAGTTTAATGATTATGGCAGAGCCCTATAGCTTATGGGCCATAGAAACATCGCAAGACCGCACCAAAGAAATCTTGTCTTTTGCAACTGTGAATCCTGGGGTAAAATTAACCCATGATATCTCTAAATACAAGGAGCTTAAATTGAGGTTGCTCAATGCTACCCATAGTTTTTCTTGTGCATTGGCTATACTAAGTGGATTTGAAACAGTAAAAGAAGCCATGGCATCTAATCAGTTTCGTGGCTTTGTACTTTCACTGATGATGGAAGAAATCAAGCCCTTGGTAGTTGGAGGGGCTATTATAGAAGCTGAAGCAGCAGACTTTGCACAGCAAGTGGTTGATAGGTTTAGGAATAATTCTATAGAGCACCGTTGGGTGAATATTAGCATGCAGTACAGCCTAAAAATGGCTTCTAGGTGTATGCCATTAATTCAAAAATCATTTGAACAGGGTTCTGCTCGTAAAAGAATGCTTCTTGGGTTTGCCGCCTATCTCTTATTGATGCGTACGGTACAGGATGGGGATGGAAAATATTATGCCGAAGTTAGCGGCCAAAGGATTGCATTGACAGATGAGAAACTGGCCAGTATGCATATTTGCTGGCAAGAACCCAATTTAGAAAAAACGGTCATTGCCGTTCTACAAGAGACCAGCATTTGGAATGCCAACCTAAGTACGATTCCTGGATTTGTTCAAGACCTAGTTCAAGTAATAGAAGCTTGTCAAGAACAGGGAATCACAGAAATTTTGAGAACTTTAAAGGATTAATAAGCATAACATGTCTATCAAAAGAAGAATATTACAAGTACACCCCAATGACAATGTATTGGTGGCTTTGCAAGACCTTGAAAAAGGTGAGACACTGGAATTCAACGGACAATTCTATACATTGTTGGACCCTGTTCCAGCCAAACATAAATTTACCACCAAGCAAATTGCAGAGGGAGAAGATATTATTATGTATGGGGTATTGGTAGGAAAGGCAAAAACCAATTTAGAAATTGGCGTTAGAATTGCCACAGAAAATATAAGACACGCTTCTGATGGATATCAATTAGGTGAACGCAGAACTGCTTGGCAAATGCCATCAGTTGAAAAATGGAAGAACCGAACTTTTATGGGTTATCACCGCAAAAATGGATCAGTGGGTACCGGTAATTATTGGTTGGTTGTGCCCATGGTTTTTTGTGAGAATAGAAATGTGGAAGTATTAAAAGAAGCCCTGATGGAAGAACTGGGTTATGCAAGACCTAGAAAGTACCATCAATACACCAATAAACTTGCTGGTCTATACAAGAGCGGGGCAAGTATAGAAACTATAGAAGCGGAATTGTTTGAAGAGAAATTAGTGGATCAAGGAGTGGAACCTTTATTTCCTAATATTAGTGGCATCAAGTTTTTAAATCACGAGGGTGGATGTGGAGGTATAAGATCAGATGCGCAGGCTTTGTGTGCACTCTTGGCAGGATATATTACTCATCCAAACTGCGCGGGAGCTACTGTATTAAGTTTGGGTTGTCAGAACGCACAAGTGTCTATGTTGCAAGAAGAGATTGCCAAAAGAATACCAGACTACGATAGACCCTTGTATATTTTAGAACAACAAAAAGCTGGGTTGGAAACCAATTTGTTGGCATCGGCCATTCAACAAACCTTCAAAGGTTTGGTCAAAGCCAATGAACAAAAAAGAGAACCAGCACCCATTTCCAAAATTGTCATTGGATTAGAATGCGGTGGATCAGATGGATTCTCTGGAATCTCTGCCAATCCTGCCATTGGATATACTTCTGATTTATTGGTGGCACTGGGTGGTACGGTTATTCTTTCTGAATTTCCTGAATTATGTGGTGTAGAACAAGAACTGAGTGATAGATGTGTAGATGAAGACAAAGCCAATAGGTTTATGTATTTAATGCAGACTTATAATAGGTTGGCAGAAGAAGCAGGTAGCGGATTTTATATGAATCCCTCACCAGGCAATATCAAGGACGGTTTAATTACCGATGCCATCAAAAGTGCAGGCGCCGCCAAAAAAGGAGGAACTTCTCCAGTTGTAGATGTATTGGATTATACGGAACCTGTTACCAAACCTGGTTTGAACCTATTATGCACTCCTGGTAATGATGTTGAATCAACCACTGCTGAAGTAGCATCAGGCGCAACAGTGGTATTGTTTACAACTGGATTGGGTACACCAACTGGTAATCCCATTACACCGGTGGTTAAAATAGCCAGCAATTCTGCCCTTTTCCAAAGAATGCAGGATATCATGGATGTAAATACCGGTACCATTATTGAAGGTGCAGAAACCATTGAAGAAGCAGGAGAACGTATTTTAGATTATGTTGTAGCAGTAGCCAGCGGTGACATTAAAGTGGCCGCTGTAAGACACGGACAAGACGATTTCATTCCTTGGAAAAGGGGTGTTAGTTTATAAACGGTTGGTTCTGCCAGCCATGCCATGGATAAGAAAAATTGATTGTATGAAGCCCTTTTTAGACGAGCATTTTCTGTTACAAAATAAAACAGCAGAGAAACTCTACCATGATTATGCCAAGCAGATGCCTGTGATTGATTATCACTGTCACCTGCCACCGCAACAAATTGCAGAAAACCATTCTTTTCAAAATATTACCCAAGCATGGTTATATGGTGACCACTATAAATGGCGTGCTATGCGTACCAATGGCGTGCACGAATCTTATTGCACGGGTAACCAACCTGACCAAGATAAGTTTGAAAAATGGGCTGCTACTGTTCCATACACTTTGCGCAATCCCTTGTATCACTGGACCCATTTGGAATTACAGCGCTATTTTGGTATCACAGATATTTTAAATGCAGATTCAGCCAAATTGGTATATGAAACTGCCTCTAACCTGATCAAAACACCAGAATATTCTGTACAGAATTTATTGCGCAAAATGAATGTGGCATTGGTTTGTACCACTGATGATCCTGTTGACGATTTGCGCTACCACAAGCAATTAAAAGAACAGGGCTTTGAAATTCCTATTCTGCCTGCATTCCGTCCGGATAATGCCATGAACGTGGTGAATCCAGAACAGTTTAATGCTTACTTACAAAAACTGCAAGCAAGCACCAATATTTCTATTTCTTCCTTTGATGACTATCTCTATGCCTTGCAAAACAGACATGACTTTTTTGCAGAAGCAGGATGTGGTGTTTCAGATCATGGATTAGAAGAGATTTACGCAGAAGATTTTACGGGTTCTGAAATTGATAGCATCTTTAATAAAATTCATTCTGGAAAAGCATTGAATGAAACCGAGCAACTAAAATTCAAATCGGCCATGCTCTTGCATTTTGCGGAATGGGATCATGAGAAGGGATGGGTACAGCAATTTCATTTGGGGGCATTGCGTAATAATAATGCAAGAATGATGCAGCAATTAGGTCCTGACACTGGGTGGGATTCAATTGGCGATTTTCAACAAGGAAGAGCTTTAGCCAAATTTCTTAATAAATTGGATACTGGGAATACCTTGGCCAAAACCATTCTGTATAATTTGAATCCAGCTGACAACGAATTAATGGCCACCATGATTGGTAATTTCAATGATGGTTCAAGTGCTGGTAAAATTCAATATGGTTCAGCTTGGTGGTTCTTGGATCAGAAAGACGGTATGGTGAAGCAGATGAACGCATTATCCAATATGGGCTTATTGAGCCGTTTTGTTGGCATGCTCACTGATTCCAGAAGCTTCTTATCCTTCCCTAGACACGAGTATTTTAGAAGGTTATTGTGTAATTTGTTTGGCTCAGAAATTGAAAGTGGTGAATTGCCCAATGATATTGTATGGGTAGGTGCTGTGATTCAAGATATCTGTTACAGGAATGCACAGAACTATTTTGGATGGAAGGGAATTACCCCAAACGTATAGACACGCAAACGATAACGTAAATATTCTTTTCAAAAGCTCTCATCTGAGGGCTTTTGAGCTTTCTAGGGATTAACTTTGTCTGCACCAGTATTTTAGGACTAAATTTAAGCTATGTTAACACCCGCATTATTTGAATTAAAGGGTAAGATTGCCCTTGTAACAGGTTGTAATAAAGGCATTGGAAAAGCCATGGCCATTTCATTAGCTGAGGCTGGTGCCGATATCATCGGCGTCTCTGGATCACTTGCAGCAAGTGGAAGTGAAATTGAATTGGCTGTAACGGCATTGGGCAGAAAATTTTATGCCTATCAAGCAAATTTGAGTGAAAGAACGGCACTTTTAGCATTTGTTGAGAAAGTACAAACAGCACATCCATTGATAGATATCTTGGTTAATAATGCAGGAACTATTATGCGTAAACCTGCAGCAGAACACCCAGATGAATTTTGGGATCAGGTGTTGGCGCTCAATCTGGATGCTCCCTTTATTTTGGCCAGAGAGTTTGGAAAAAAAATGATTGAACGTGGATCTGGCAAAATCATTTTCACCTGCTCCTTATTAAGTTTTCAAGGTGGCATCAATGTACCAGGCTATGCCGCAAGCAAAGGTGCTTTGAGTAGTTTGGTGAAAGCTTTAAGTAATGAATGGGCTTCTAAAGGGGTGCAAGTTAATGGCATCGCCCCCGGCTATATTGCCACTGATAATACAGAAGCTTTGCGCAATGACACAGAAAGAAGTAAAACCATTTTAGATAGAATTCCTGCAGGGCGATGGGGGCAGATTGAAGACTTTAAAGGTCCTACTGTATTCTTAGCATCCGCTGCATCTGATTATGTAAGCGGAACCATTCTAACTGTTGATGGTGGATGGATGGGGAGATAAGTCAAAAGTCAAAATTCAAAAGTCAAAATAAGTAGAATTAGAAAATAAAAATTGGAAAGTAAAAAGTAGAAAGTAAAAAGTAGAAAGTAAAAAGTAGAAAATAAAAATTGGAAAGTAAATAGTAGAAAATAAAAAAAGATAAATAAATAAGTATTCTAAAACTTGACCAAATGCAAATTAGATTTCAAAATAGCCCCAAAGAAGTAAAGGGCATGACCACGGCAGAATTGCGTGAGAATTTTTTAGTACAATCCTTGATGCAGGCAGATCATTTGGAATTGGTGTATTCACATTATGACCGCGTGATAGTGGGTGGTGTGAAGCCCGTAAATACTGCTGTGCCATTAAAAGTGGAAGAAGAATTAAAAGCCAATTATTTTTTAGAAAGAAGGGAATTGGGCATTATCAATGTGGGTGGAGATGGAACTGTTGTAGCAGATGGCGTTAGTTATGAATTGTCCAAATTGGATTGTTTGTACTTGGGTAAAGGAACCCAAGAGGTTAGCTTCTCAAGCAAGAATGCTGCAAGCCCTGCAGACTTCTTTTTAATGTCAACTCCAGCGCATGCCGCATATCCCAATACTTTGATGACCAAGGAAGCTGCCGCCCCAGTAGCCATGGGAGAAACAGCAACTGCCAACAAAAGAACCATTTATAAATACATCCATCTAGATGGTATCAAGAGTTGTCAATTGGTGATGGGTTTAACCGTTTTAGAGGAAGGTAGTGTTTGGAATTCAGTTCCACCACATACGCATACGCGAAGAATGGAAGTCTATTTCTATTTTGACTTACCAGCACAACATCGTGTATTCCATCTAATGGGAGAGCCTCAAGAAACCAGACATTTGGTGATGGCCAATCATGAAGCTGTGATTTCTGCACCATGGTCTGTTCATTGCGGACCTGGTACTACTAATTATGGATTTATCTGGGCCATGGCTGGTGAAAACCAAGTCTTCTCCGATATGGATCCTGTGGCTATAGCAGAGATGAAATAGTGTATAATCTATACTAATGAATAAGGTTTTGTGTATGGGTGAATTGCTTTTACGCATTTCACCCTCATCAACAAAAGACGCCAGGCAAAAACAACCCATGAAATTATTTGTGGGTGGGGCGGAAGCCAATGTAGCCACGGCTTTGGCCGGATGGAATATACCTGTGCGTTATTGCACCGTCTTGCCTGATAATTTCATGAGTCAATACGTGATTCAATACTTAGACGCTAGGCATATTGATACCAGTGCCATTATGCTAGCAGGCAACCGTATTGGATTATACTATTTAGAAACTGGTGCCGATATAAAGGGTGGTGTTGTCTATGACAGAGAACGTTCTTCTTTCTCAGAATTAAAACCCGGCATGATTGATTGGGAAACTATTTTTGAAGGGGTGAATTGGTTTCATTTTACGGCCATCAGCCCAGCATTAAATCAATCCATTGCCGATGTTTGTTTGGAAGCATTACAAGTTGCAGCTAGAAAAGGGTTGCAAATTTCTGTAGACCTCAACTATAGATCCAAACTTTGGAAATACGGAAAAGACCCCAAAGAAGTCATGCCTCAGCTTGTCCAATATTGCACGGTGATTATGGGAAATATTTGGAGTGCCAATAGTTTATTGGGGATTCCTGTTGATGAACAGATTCATAGTCATAAAAGCAAAGATGCTTATTTAAACCATGCTACAAATACTTCACTGGCTATAATGGAGCAATTTCCCCAATGCAAAGCTGTAGCCAATACCTATAGGTTTGATAGCAATGAAGAACAGATCTTATACTATACCACCTTACAATTGGGCAATCAATCCTATGCATCCAAAGAATTTACCTGTAAAGGAGTGGTAGATAGGTCAGGTAGTGGGGACTGTTTTATGGCCGGATTAATTTATGGATTTCATGTTCACCAAAATGATCCACAAGAACTATTGAACTATGCCGCCGCCGCTGCTTTTGGTAAACTCCAAGAACAGGGCGACGCCACAGAACAAGAAGTGCTTCAGGTAGAAGCCGGGTTCTAATCAATTATTTGGGCATTTTTAAAACAGGGTTACTCTTTTGTGATGCTTCAACTACATTTACATTTTCTGCTGCTGTCAATAGCCATTTGCCAGACTTTTTTACATAAACCAAGGTGGCAAGGTCATCACCTTCTGGTACTTGATTCCCACTGGGCGTAGTAAATGCCCCAGTTCTCCAAGATAAGTGTACAATGGCAACATCGGAGGTGATAAAGCGAATATTTACGGCATTCTTCTTTAGAGAAGTGTTTTTGAAAATGGTTTTATGATAGACTTGATGTGCATATTCCACTTCTTTTCTACCCTTCCACCACATACCCTTAATATTGACCCAGTCACAATCTTCTGTGGCATAATTGGCCATATCAGAATAATCGTGTTTTAACCAACTGCCAATAAGTTCGTCTACTTTTTGTTCAATGGCTTTGGCATTGGCATTTTTGTTTTGAGCTACTGCAACAAAAGGCAATAAGTAAGCGGAAATGATCAGAATCTTTTTCATTGTTTTTATTTCAAAGCTATCCTGATACAAATGGTAGAAATAGTATAAAAACGACATTTTTATCTAAACCCTATTCCTAGGATTAAAGGGCATTTCTAGTAATGCCTGTTCAATTTGTTTGGGATTCACTGCGGCAAATTCTTTGAAATCTCTTATCAAATGCATTTGGTCAAAGTAACCGGTTTGGTGAGCAATAGATGTCCAACTTTGATTGGGTTGGTTTTCTTTTAAAATCCAAGCATTGGAAAATCGAATCAATCTAGCATAAAATTTGGGAGAAAGACCAATACGTTGTTTAAACTGGCGTTCAAATTGTCTAAGACTCAAACAAGCATCTGCTGCTGCTTTGTCCATACTCATCAATCCGCCAGAGAGAATCATTTGTTGGAAAATATGGTCAATGGGTAATTTTTCTTTGAGTCTATTGCTGAATTTGAGTAATGCCATTTCAATTTGTTCTACCATCAAAGTCATGTTTGCGGCTTCCCAAATTTGCTCGGTTAATTCATTAATTAAATTTCCCAGAAAGTCAGTGGCATTAAATGCTTCTACCTGTAATAATTCTTGCATGGGGATACCTAGTAAACGGTACAAACCTCCTGGTTGAAAAGAGACTTTGATCACATAGTGCTGGTGACCTAGTTGGAGTTTTACTGTATTGGTTTGTGGTCCAACCAAACAGCAAGTGTATAAGCGTAAATGTTTATTGGCTGATATATAATTGGCATCAACAGGGTCTTGCGGATAAAAAAACAAACATTGTTCGGGAAGTGGTGGTAATAAGATACTAGGCGCTGGTTGATCACTAGGAAAATCGGTATGGAAAACCATAAAATGGTTTACCAATTCTTTCAAAGCAGGTCTTGGTTGAATAAATACCGGTTGCATACACGGGATAATTGCTGTAACAAGATACGATTATCCTCAAAAAAAATCGCACCCTGTACCGCTATGTACAAGGTGCGAAGCACTCACTGCTATTTAAACTACAAACGAACTTTGATTACTAATTTTTTAATGGCTTCTGTACCAATCATGGGCGCATGTACGTCTTCTGGATAGAAGATGGCAAACTGTCCATCGGTCAAACCAAAATACATATCTGGTGCGTCATCATAGAATAAAACATCTTTTTCAGGATTGTATTCTCCACGTTGCGCTTGACAACTGCTTCTGGGTTTCCAGCCAAGGGTTTCCTTTCCTCTAATGCAAACTTGAATATCAATATGGGCATTATGGCATTCAAATTTTGCAATACTTGCTTCAGCAGTAGTACCTTCTTTGTCAGAAACAATGCCCCTTAGGTTTTCACCATCAATATCAAATTTGCCCACTTCTAATGCTGCTAAATCAGTATTGTTGATGAATTCAAATGCTTTTGCAAAATGTGGATGCAATGAAGCGTATTTTGATCCGTTGTTGATGCTATCTACAATCATGTTATTGTTTTAAATAATTAACGTTGTACCCTTCCGCTACCATCACCTTTCATCAATTCTTTCACTTCAGTCAAAGTTGCATGGTTCAAGTCTCCTGGGATAGTATGTTTGATGGCAGACGCAGCAACACCAAATTCAGCCGCTTCTGGCATAGGCATACCGCTTAACAATCCAAAGATGAATCCACTAGCAAAAGAATCTCCACTTCCTACACGGTCAACAATTCTAACTTCATATTGTCTGGTATGATAGAATTCATTCCCGTCATATACCAAGGCGCTCCATCCATTGTCAGAAGCACTATGGCTTTCACGTAAAGTAGAGGCAATGTATTTGAATCCAAATTTTTCCTTCATTTGTTTGAACACGCTCTTATAGCCATCTAGGTTTAATTCGCCCTTAGTAACATCAGTACCTTCTGCTTTAAATCCTAATGTGGTGTCTGCGTCTTCTTCATTGCCAATACAAACGTCTACATATTGGCAAAGCTGGGTCATCACTTCTCTAGCTTTTTCTTTACTCCACAATTTCTTGCGATAGTTAAGGTCAATACTGGTAGTGATGCCTTTTGCTTTGGCCGCTTTTAAAGCAGCAAGTGTTAACTCGGCAGCTTTATCGCTCAGCGCTGGGGTAATACCTGTGGTATGGAACCAACTAGCACCTTCTAAAATTTTATCAAAGTCAAATTCGCTAATGTCTACATCAGCAATAGAAGCACCTGCCCTATCATAAATTACTTGAGAAGCACGCATGGAAGCGCCTGTTTCTAAGAAGTATATTCCCAAGCGCTTACCACCACGGGCTATGAATTGGGTGTCTACACCATATCTACGAATATGGTTAATTGCTGCTTGTCCAAGAGCATTGTCAGGAACTTTGGTCACAAATACACCATCCAATCCGTAATTACTAAGCGCTACTGCTACGTTTGCTTCACCGCCACCATAAGTAACGTCAAAACTATCGCTTTGTACAAAGCGTTCAAAACCAGGTGTGGAGAGACGCATCATGATTTCTCCGAGCGTTACAACTTTTTTAGACATGTCAATCGTTTTTTAAAAGTGGAGTTTAGGTTGAATCATCTTATCTTCAAAGACTCATTGCGAAGTTGGTCAATTATCCTTGGCGAGAGAAAAAAACTGGGTTTAAATATGACAAAAAATACGCAAACGATTGCGTACTAAATTGGGTTATTTTTAGCAATTCAAACTTACATTGCCTATCAAAAAAAGAGCCATATGGAAAAGAAAGCAGCCATCCTTGATTTGATTCCCGAACAAGGTATTTTACCACTTTATTTTTACAAGGATACTAATGTAAGCATTGGCGTATTAAAAGCTTTGTATGAAGCAGGTATTCGTGCCGTAGAGTATACCAATCGCGGCGCAGCAGCACTCACCAATTTTAAAGAAATGCGCAAAGTTTGCGATACTGAGTTAAAAGGGATGTACCTAGGAATTGGTACCATCAAGAACTCAGATATGGCAAAGACATTTATTGATGCTGGTGCCGACTATATCATTTCTCCCGGTTTGATAGAATCTGTTGCAAAAACTGCAGACTTGTACAATATGCTTTGGGTGCCTGGTTGTATGACACCATCAGAAATTATTCAAGCAGAAACCATGGGTGCAAGAATGATTAAACTATTTCCAGGAAATATTTTGGGACCAGGATTTCTTTCTGCTATCAAAGAAATATTTCCAGGTTTATTATTTATGCCAACAGGTGGTGTTGAACTAGACAAGGACAATATTGGCGCTTGGTTCAAAGCCGGAGTTTGTGCCGTAGGTATGGGAAGTAAACTAATTACCAAACAATTATTAGAAGAACAAAACTATCAGCAAATAGCAACTGATACTGTTAAAGCACTTGAGATCATCAAATCTATCAAATCCCCCAAATAAGCCTTATGGAAACTATCTCTGAGAAAATTGGCAAATACAGATGGACGGTCTGTGCATTGTTGTTTTTTGCAACAACGGTAAACTATCTAGACAGACAGGTTTTGAGTTTGTTAAAAACAACTTTGGAACATGAATTCAATTGGACTAATTCTGATTATGCCAATATTACTTCTGTGTTTCAATTTGTATATGCTGTATCTATGTTATTTGCCGGCAGAATAGTAGATAAATTAGGTACAAAATGGGGCTATGCTTGGGCCATTATTATTTGGTCCTTGGGTGCTATAATACACGCTTATGCAGTACCTGTTGGTACAACCGCATCTGCGGTATTAGGGATTGTTGGAATCACAGCAATTCCGGTTTCAATTTTAGGCTTCATGATCTCAAGAGCAGTTTTAGGATTTGGTGAAGCAGGAAACTTTCCTGCCGCTATTAAAGCAACAGCAGAATATTTTCCCAAAAAGGAACGCTCTTTTGCAACAGGGATTTTTAATTCTGGTGCCAATGTGGGTGCCGTACTTGCTCCATTGTCTGTGCCATGGATTGCAGAAAACTGGGGATGGGAAGCCGCTTTTTTAATTATTGGTGCTGTTGGTTTTGTTTGGTTGATTTTTTGGTTTTTATTTTATGAAATTCCGACCAAACAAAAACGTCTCTCAAAGGCAGAATTGGATTATATCAATAGCGATAAAATAGAGGAAGAAACGGTAAATGAAAAATCAACGGAAAAAACTCCTTGGTTGGTTTTATTAGGATTCAATCAAACCTGGGCATTTGTTGTAGGTAAATTTATGACCGATGGAGTATGGTGGTTTTATCTGTTCTGGTTACCTGGTTATTTAAAGGACCAATATGGCATGACCGGAATAGCGGTTAATATTCCATTGGCTGTCTTATATAGCATTACCATGATTGGTAGTATCAGCGGTGGATGGTTTCCAACCTATTTTATCAATAAGGGATACAAACCATATGATGGAAGAATGAAAGCCATGTTGGTGATTGCATTAATTCCTTTGATTGTATTGGCAACCCAACCATTAGGTAGCATTAGTTATTGGGTGCCCGTATTGTTGATTGGAATTGGTACAGCTGCACACCAAGCCTGGTCAGCCAATATTTTTACAACCGTATCTGACATGTTTCCAAAAAAATCAATTGCATCTGTGATTGGTATTGGTGGTATGGCAGGTGGATTTGGTGGTGTCATCATTTCTAAAATTGGTGGTTGGTTATTTGATAGCTATAAAGTAGCAGGGATTAAACAATCCATGGATCAAGCAGCAGCCAATGGTATGGGTGGATTCTTGGAGCAAATTAAACTGGTAAAATTGGTAGATAAATATGGTGATACTATTGATATTACCAAGAAAGCCGTAACGGATCTGTCCAAAGATTTACAAGCCAAATTAGAAGCAGTAAATCCAACTCAGTTTGCAGAATTTTTAACCATGCAAAAACAAGTAGTTATGGCTTCCATGTCTACTTCTTATACCATTATGTTCTCTTTTTGTGCAGTGGCTTATTTGATTGCCTGGAGCATTATGAAACTATTGGTTCCTAAAGAAAAACAAGTAAGACTATAATGAGATTCAAATTTTTTCCAATACTGATGGGCTCTTTGATTGGGCTAAACAGCATGGCACAGAAAGCACAGCCGGTGCAGATTAAACATGATGCTGCAAAGCAAAAAGCTACCATTAACATTGATGGAAAACTTTTTACAGAGTTTAATTATCCTGATAGTTTGGAGAAACCTTTTTTATATCCCATTTTGGCATCCAACGGGAAGACCATCACCAGGGGCTTCCCGTTGAATCCCCAACCCAATGATCCTGTTGACCATCCGCACCATATTGGTCTTTGGATGAATTATGAGAGTGTGAATGGATTGGATTTCTGGAACAATTCCTATGCTATTGCAGCTGAAAAAAAATCACATTATGGTTGGGTGCGCACCACTAAAATTGGGAGCATCAAATCAGGTGCTATAGGTCAGTTAAGCTATGAAGCTGATTGGCATAACCAAGCAAAAACAGTGTTATTAAAAGAGACTACTCGTTTTGAATTTAGCGGTACGGAGAATCAAAGGATCATTGATAGAATTACTACTTTGACTGCACAGGAAACCGTTCTCTTTTCAGATATCAAAGATGGTTTTTTAGGACTACGTGTGGCACATGAATTGGAATTGCCAGTATTGGAAACCAAAAAATATACAGATGCTAGTGGTATAGAAACAACTGTAAAAGCCACTAAGGATAGTAGCGTAACAGGCAATTATATTGCCAGCAATGGCAAACAAGGCGATGCCGTTTGGGCCACAAGGGCCAATTGGTGCATGCTTTATGGCAAACAAGGAACTGATAGTACCAGTATTGTGATTATTGACCATCCAAGTAATCCGGGATTTCCTACTTATTGGCATGCAAGGAATTATGGTTTATTTGCCGCCAATCCCTTGGGTCAGAAAATCTTTTCTAATGGAAAAGAAGCGCTGAACCTACAATTAGAAAAGGGGCAGTCAGTCACATTTAAGTACAGAATTGTCATCGCCACAGGCAAAACCAGATTGAACAATGGCCAAATTCAAGCAATTGAAAAGCAATTTCAACAGGTAAAATAATTTGTCATTCCCTTGGGGGATACTACTTTTACCGCATGCAGCTGAGTTTTAGTTATCAGAAATCAAAAGTAATACAGGCTTTGCGCTACCATTTTGTGCAAAGGCCAGAAGTGCGCACCATGCTGATCCTGGTGAATGTATTTGCAATTGTAGCCGCCATTTTATTTTATACCAAGAAAATTAGACCAGAACCTTTCTTGCTTGGATCCATTGTTTGGATGTTTTTGATGAGTGCTTTCTGGTATTTCTTACCCAATAGAATCTATAACCAGTCAGATACTTTTAAAGACAAATTTGTCATTGATTTTAATGACACCCATGTAGTTCTAGAAACCGAAAGGGGGAAAATGCTTTGGGAATGGAATAAGTTTTCCAACTTTTTTGAAAGCCCTAATTTTTTTCATCTATACTTTGATAGCAAATCTTTTTTCCTTGTACCGAAGGATGGAATGGGTGACGAGTTTAGGCATGACTTAAGAGGGTTGTTGAAAACTAAGATTGGAAATAAATAGCATCATGAACAAACACTTAGATTTAATTTGGTTTAAGAACAATGATTGTATTGTATTTATATTAATGTTGCTGTGTTTACTAAGTAATACAAATATTCAAGCTCAAGAAAAATCTACCAAACAGGAATGGATTGCCTTATTCAATGGAAAAGATCTGAATGACTGGTTTGTTAAGATTCATCATCATGAAACAGGTGAAAACTATGGCAACACTTTTAGAGTAGAAGATGGGGTGATTAAAGTGCGATATGATCAGTATGAAACATTCAATGAACAATTTGGTCATCTATATTTTAAACAGCCATTTTCCTATTATCATTTGAAATTTGAATATCGTTTTTCTGGTGAGTGGAGAAAAGATGCACCAGGTTATACCCAACTTAATAGTGGTATCATGTTTCATTCTCAGGATCCACGCACCATGCCAAAAGAACAGGACTGGCCCATCTCTATTGAAATGCAGTTATTGGCAGGTTTGCCAGATCATCAACCAAGACCCACTGGTAATATGTGCTCTCCGGGAACGCATATTGTTTACAAGGGCAAATTAGATACTAGACATTGTATCAATTCCAATTCAAAAACTTATCTACCTTCTGATGGATGGATACAAGGAGAGTTGATTGTGCTGGGAGACTCATTGATCACGCATATTATTAATGGAGATACTGTCTTACAATATTCCAAACCACAAATAGGAGGTGATGTAGTGAATCGTTATGACCCAGCACAAAAAATGGATGGCAAAATGCTTGACCGTGGTTTTATTGCCTTACAAAGTGAAGGTCAGCCAATTGATTTCAGGAATGTAATGCTATTAAACCTTGAGGGTGATAAGGGGAAAAGATCCAAATCAAAATAAAGTTTTTACAACACTTATCCTTCTCCCAATCATATATCCAATTGGAAAAAAAAGCAGCAACTATATTAGTTGCCATCTTTCTTCTTAAATATGTTTAAACGATCTTTTAAGGATTTCTTTTCTTTTTTCTCCTCAGGTTCATTTGCTTTTTGTGAAGCCTGCTTGGCAGGAGCCTTGCTATTATAGGAATAATAGTATTCTTCTTCTGAAATGGGAACAAATTTATTGGATCCTTCTTTTCTCTCATGTAATTGTCTAAAAGTATAATTTCCCCAATCATCATATTTATATTGATATTCTCTTGTCATGTATTCTGTTCCGTCTGAATTATAGTGGTGAGTGGCGCCTAAAAAACCATGGTCATTATATTGTTCTGTAACAATTGCTTTGATATAACCTGGAGAATAAAATCTAGTTTTTGAGACAAGTTGGCCATCTTTATGATAATAATAAACCTTTCCAACAAGCTCTCCATTTTTATTGGTCCATGAAACTATACTTGCATTAGGATCTTTTTTATTCACAACCCTGTATTCGTATTCGTAATCTTTTTGTCCCAATTGAATGATGGATATAAAACTACTATCTGTTTCTTTTTTAATTGTATCATATTTTCTTGGAGATTCTGCAACAGGCGTATAATTATTGACAGTAGATGATGGTTTGGTTTTCCCAGATAGATCCAAACTGGAATAATCAAACCAGCGCTCATCCCTTATAATATTATGCTGGTCATCTAATTGATAAACCACTTTTGTATTGCCTAAATCTGGTTTTTTTAGGAGTTTCCCCGATTTATCGTAAGACAATTTAAAAAACCGAACTTCTACCTTACTAATTTGTCCATATAATGAATCGTGAAGCACAAATGCTCTTTTTTGAGCAAATACTTGGATACCCATTAAGAGAAAGAGGGAAAAGAATAATTGTTTCATGCGGTTAATTTCTGTTTCAAAAATAACCGGCACTAGAAAAAAGGGAATACCCTGTATTGGGTATTTTGGCCTAATAAAAGGGTTATAATTCTTTCTCCATCTCAAAATGGGGAATGGTCACTTCTTCAAATTCGGGTCCGGAAACATGATAACCCAATTTTTCATAGAACCCAATGGCGGTTTTACGGGCGTGCATGGTCAATTTCCTATATCCCCGGTCACGGGCAATATTTTCGGCAAAAGTCATCAAAACCCTGCCAATGCCCTTTCCTTGAAGACCAGAAAGCACCGCCATCTGTCTGAGTTTGACCGTTTTGGCGTCTTGTTTGGTTAAAATACAGCAACCTTCTAGCTTACCATCGTCAAAAAAACCAATCAGCATATCATTTTTTTCTGCTTCCAAATCTTCCTTGGTAAAAGTTAATCCAAGG
>CAMFKK010000009.1 GCA_945957225.1 uncultured Sphingobacteriia bacterium
CAACACTCGACTAGTCGTCGGCAGCGTCAGATGTGTATAAGAGACAGGCATCAGCGATGGTAGCACCGCGCTTTTGAGTTATCGATGGAATTTCAATGATCCCAATGATGCAAGCTCTAGCACATTGCCCAATCCTACCCATCGCTTTAGCGCCATTGGCCCTTTTCCCATTCAGTTAATAGTGCGCAGTAATAATAATTGTGTGGATAGCAGCACCAAAATAATCTCTAGTATTTATCCGCAACCAAAAGCCAACTTCAATACATCTGCCACCGAAATTTGTGTGAACGATGCAGTGCAATTCACTGACCTGAGTGATGGTAAAACCAGCGCCATTGCAACTTGGTCTTGGAATTTTTCTGCGGGCAATACTGCTAGTATTCAGAACCCATCGCAGCTCTTCCGCGATAGTGGATTGGTGCAAGTTGCTTTGCATATTTTTAATGCACAGGGTTGCGTGAGCGATACGGCGCTGAAAACCATTACCGTATATCCTTACCCCAAATTAGACTTGGGCCCTGATTTAAAAGTCTTGCAAAATGGTCAAGCCAGTTTGAAACCGCTCTTTGTTTACGGTACTGGTTTGCGTTATCTCTGGACACCTTCTACTTATTTGGATGCTGATACCGCTGCCATTCCCATTAGTAAACCTCTTGTCGATATTACTTATCAATTAGCGCTTTCTAACCAAGGCGGTTGCACCGTGAAGGATGAGATTTTTATTGAAGTGCTCAAAGCCCCTCAAGTGCCCAATGCCTTCTCGCCCAATGGCGATGGCGTTAATGATACATGGCGCATTCCATATCTGGACACTTACCCCGGCGCCACCGTTGACGTCTTTAACCGCTATGGTCAAAAAGTATTCTCCTCCCTTGGCTATGCCACCGAATGGACCGGCAAACTCAATGGCAAAGCCCTTCCTGTTGGTACTTACTATTATGTGATCAATCCCAAGAATGGATTGGAGATCATGAGCGGGTCGGTGACAATAGTATATTAATCCTATTTCATGATTTGCATAACTGACGGTCATGAAGTTATGCCGTGATTCGCGCTTGCTCAAAGTTGTATCTCCTTCGCGTCTACCCTGGAGCTGGTCAAAAAGCAGCAGAGCTGCTAATTGCCCTGCCTCCGGCACCGCTCCAGAAAGGCCGCTCAGAAAACACAACTCTTGAGCGGCGATAGTCCGTTTATTTGGGGGACGTTTTGGTGCCTGTAGTTTATTGCCAATGATGTTTTGACAATATTATTAATTCATTTCTAACATTTCAGCCTCGCTCCTACTTTTATAGGGTTGGCTACTTTTGAGACATCGTTTAGACTTGTTTGACTCTTTGACTGTCATTTTGAATAGTTTTTTTACTTGCTATTTCAGAACTAGACAGATTTAGTTGATTTTGGTGTAGTGAGCTTTAGTTCTGCGGCATAAATTAGTTGTCACATAGGGGAGAGCAATCCTTTCAAAAATGGACTATCGTTGCGCTACTCCATCTGTAGTAAAGCAAAAGTGATAAATTTCAACATGGAAGCTGTATCAAAGCCTGCGATCCGTTTTTGCAGTTCGATTATTTTTTCTTCGAGTGCGGCCATTGTTTCTATTCCGAGTTTATACCAATCGATTGTTTATTTCTTCCATGCGGTTGATCAGAAATGCTGCAAAGTCATTATCTAACTTGATCTTGTCCTTACCGTGATTGAGTGCGTTGAAATTGGTTGCTCCGCTGGCTGTTACGGCAGAATCTGGATTAAGCTCATGATACTGGTACACTACATCAGTTAACGACAAGCCAATCAGACGCCAGTTGGCACCGAATCCCGGCGCAAGGTTGCGCGCAGGAATATACCAGGGCCATCTTTCCAGCCAGGAATCATCTTCTATTTCTTCTTCAGTTGCATAGATAGGTTTGCCGGTGGATTCGTATATGCCCAGCATCAGTTGCCAGCCTATCGCATAAGCAAGTAATATATCTCCTTCGCGAACTCCGGTAGGCGGAATCGTGGAAAAATGTAAAACGTCTTCTACGCGATCAAAGCTCCTGTTCTCTTCAACCCAATTGCCTGTTGCACCAATCGGTTTCAGCCAGTAGTTAATCGATCTGTTGACCACAAAGGCAGGCCGTGCATTCGGAATCAGTTGGTTTAAATCGAAAGGAATAATGGGCACTATGGTAGCCGGTTCAGGCGGCGGTATTTGCCTACGCTGCGTTTCCATTTGCTCTGCCTGCGCACGCGTAACACCCGTGTATTCAATACTCAAAAGAATATCAGATTCCAACGTTCCGATTTGCCCTGCATCATCTATTTCGATACCCCATTCATGACCATGAAACAAACCATTTGGCGTAAAGTTGGCAGAGGTTATCATTGCAGCAACAAAGGATCCTTGCTTTTTGAAGATATAGATCTTACCGTGCAGACGATTATTAATCGAGATAGTAAGTTGGGTGTTGCCTTCCATCATATTAAACAGCGAATTAAAGGTCCGTGCCTTGTTTAACTGATCAGGGGAGCCGGTACGGAGTGTGGTCACTACATGCAGGGCACGCAGATGGGAGATATCAGTAGCATTCAAAAAGCTGGCAATATCCGGCATCATGAAGGGGCTTACCAACAGCAATTCGTCGGCCAAGCGTATCAGCTCGCGGAGCCGCGATCCATGACTGGCAGCAGGTACCAAATTGTGCAGAATCCGATAAGCCATTTATACGTTTTAATTGCTGGCAACGTCTGTAGCATTCAATAAAACTTCCAGCATTGCTTCGCATTTGTGGAACAGTTCCACGGTTTCAGGAAAACTGTAGTTCTCATCAAAACGGTGACAACCGCCATTGCATTTATTCATGAGTTCCAGGAACTTTTTCGGATCGGGTGCACTGGCAAGCATACGTGTTACAAATTGGTAAGCGGCTTTGCGCTGTACTCCTGTAACATTTCCTTCGGGATCACGCCTGAGGAATTCTTCGCGGTAATTCCCCCACTGTTTGAACTGTTCTATGGTAAAGAACTGGGTAACAAAAAAATCTAGCAACTGGCGCATTGAAATGCAGGCCTGGCGTATATGATCTGAACGTTTGTCGTTCAAGGCTTCTGCAGCACCCTGATAAGAAACTGCGAGACTAGAATTTAGAACAGACAGCCTGGACTTGAGCGTGTACTTAATCTCAATTTCTTCTGTAATCGTGGGTTCGGAGTACGAAGGCAGCACTATTTCGTGCGAGCGTGATGGATTATAATAATCGTGGTAAATACCGATATTCTTAGTTGTCCATCCTTCTGAAGCAAGGGATAGTGCACCATTTTTCCATATCACACCCGCGCCTGTCACCATTTTGTATGCATCGGTAGTGAGGGCAGCAGTTAATGAATCACCAGTTGCGTAGATGCCTGCAACGCCTAGCGGGATAGACAAACTTTTAAGCGGATAATCCACGCTTAAGGCATACGGGCTGACCATGCGATTTAGGGCAATTGCTGAAGCAACGCCTGCTGTAACCGCCATAACTGAATTCCACTGGGTAGCTTTCAGCGCAGTAGTTACCCCATAGTCGGTACCGTGTAGATAATTATTGTGCAAATGATTTGTATATACTACACCCGAGCCGAGCGTGGTCAAATAATTCGGTTCCGTCGTAACGCGAAGCGATGCTGGATACAAATCGTGATGTGTATTCACTTTCCAGACATTGTGGTCCATTACAGCACCTGTTGCACTGAACGAATGGACATATTTTTTCTCACCTGTTAAAAGGTATGATGACGCATTTACTCCCAGATCGTAATTCGTGTTTACCTTCCAAGCATTCACAGCGTTAGCACCCCCCGCTCCCTTCAGCATATGTGCATATCCGTTACTACCCGTTAAGAACGATGAAGTATAAAGATCACCGGCAGTTCTTATCGAAGCCATAGGATCAGTAATACCATACACGTAAGATTGATCAATTGTGGTTTTGGTATTTACCGAAATAGGATCCTGAATCACAGCACCCACCGCTCCGTACTTGGAAAATGCAAAGGAAGTATTGCCATTCAAATTTGGATTATTGTGTAAAAGTCCTGTTTGTGCGGCCATCCCATAAGTCAGTGTAAATTCACTCGTTTTTGGAGTAACCGATATATAATCATGCATGACGATGTCAGATAAGGCACTGCGACCTGATAGCGATGCATATTGGAGCAAAGGTTCGCAACCAATTAGCGCCGCGCTGCCGGCAGTAAAGGCAGTGAGTGCGCCACTGTTCAGTTTTAACTCGTTTGCGAGGCCATACTTATTCGAATTAGTGGCATGACACGCCTCTATACCGTTAACGGTGCCAGGAAATAAAGCCCTCGAAGAAAGGGATGGAAGGATGCTGCTAACGGCAGTCTGGGTTAAGTAAGCCATCGATCCTGTGATCTGTTCCGCGCAATATGACGCCCCAATGGGTCTTGTCCATTGTTTTTTGGCTGTAATGTCGGCACCTGTTACTGGATCTGTGTGCATCCATTCAGGCACGGCTGATCTTGCTGCAACGCTGGTAAAAAGAGCCCCATTACCAGACGTTACAAAAGGATCACTCAGCCCGGATATAGGGTCTTTCATCCAGGGTTTATGAAGTATATGATTAAAGCTATGATTCATTCTTTACTTGATTTAATAACTTATACAATAAGTACGAAAAATATTTCATATTTCAAAATTTATTATGTCTTTTCACAAGGTTATAACCAAATCTGATTATTAATACAATACCTAGTTTTTAAGATGAGATTTTACCCAAACATAAATACTTAGTAAGTAACAAATAGCTAATTTTAGCTCGACTGAAGCATTGCAATAATTCTACTTATACCAGACCGAAGCGTTAAAACATTACGGAGTGTTTAACACTCGAAGAACGGGGAAAATCGAAGAATGTTCATCAATTTGTTATTGCTGTATAGCTATCTTCAGGGATATTAATTCAATTCGATCTTATGGCAGCAAAACCAGTAGTAGAAATACGGTACAGGAATGAAAACCTTACAGACGAACAGCGGCAACAGATAGCTGATCTTTATATCAACTTATTTATGGAGGTCTATGAAATAGCTGTAAGGGAAGGTGCCTGGCGGGATGAAGTTGAAAAGATTGTGTTTACTGATCGATACCATGAAGACATAAAAGCGCAGTCGGAAATTTGGGGCGTTCATCCTACCCTCTCAGCGCATAAGGAATACATCGGTGTTTCCAAATGTCTTTATAACCACAACGTAAAAGATCCAAAGTGGCAAGTTTTTATTCCGATTGTTTTTACACCCACCAGCCTTGAGTGGAAAGGACTGGTACTGGACTTGCTCATCGGCCCTGCTTCTCGCCATATCCTTCCGGATGAATTTGAGCCCTACCAGTCTTCTGGTCTTTTGCTTTACAATTTTTACGATTATGTCCGGTTTGCGGTCTCAGGCTGGTGCCCAGCGTTCCACGCTAGAGTTTTATGGGAACGGATCGTGGAACACAAACTGCATCTCGCAGATGAACAGTCTTTGTTTAACCTCTTCGCACGTAAACTCAAGCGTGCTCTTTATGCCTATAATGCAAATCCCAATGCTGAAGGTTTGTCTGCATTATGGGACTCGGGCTTCGCAGGCCTGTATAATCTGGTTCTTCGATCCATCGATATCTATTCGAGAAAAGGTGAGGTCAAGTTTGCTGATCCTGCCTTTGGTGAAATTGTAATGGAAATACTCAAACAGATCAAGGAACTTACCAGTCAGTTTGCACACAAACAGCCTTACGATACAGAAGCGGTTGCACAAGGTATGCTCCGTTTCCTGCTATATTTCCATATCGAGATCCGTGACATTGAAAAGCCGGACCAGTTTTATATTCATCTGCCGAAAAACCCCAAGGATTATTTTAAAAACCTGCTGGTAGATACCGAACCACGGATGGTATGTTTTATGGATATTCTTGGCTTCAGCGATATGATTGAGGAATATGAAACAGATGATCTTTCAACAGTGCTACAGGATATACAAAAAGCGTTCAATAGCGCGCTTTCTATTCTGCGGACACAGACAGAACAGACACAAGGCCAGGAGTTTTTACAATACCTTGAATACAAAACGTTTTCAGACAACATTTGTATTTCATTTCCTTACTTCGATAACCAGACCGATTTCCTGGCAAACCTAAATTTGATGATTGTCTTTCTGCGTGGACTGCAGTATTCATTAATGACCCTGGGTTTCTTCACCCGTGGCGGCTTAACGATCGGCTCTTACTATTCTGACCAGAACATGATTTTTTCCAAAGCGCTGGTCGATGCCTATCATCTAGAATCCCGGCAGGCGAAATACCCACGCATATTGGTAGCAGATTCCATCATGAAAAAATTGAAAACCTACCAGACCGAAAATGTTCGCTTTTACAACCTGGAACGCTCTATTATCCATGATCGCGACTTCTATCTTATCAATCCCTTTCTGCTACTCTCCGACACAAGCCAGATGGTGAACAATCTTTTCGATCCGGCTCTGTATGGAGAAACCGATAATGAACTAACCGCGTTTTTTAAAAGTATGACAAGCCAGCTCGGAGCCATGCTGAATGAGCAGCTTGCCGCCTCTGTACCAGCCGATGATGAACAATTGCAGAAAGTGGCAAGCTTCATCGCACAGAACAAGGAGAGGTTTAAAGACGATCGAAAGACCCTTTCCAAATACATCTGGATCGACCTTCTTTGCAAATGGTCCAAAGGTGATACATCAGTCAGGCGGTTTGGGTATTTTAAGATGCCGGTTCAGGATTAATAAATATCGAATTGTACGAACAAGTCACGTGTATTTAATAAATTTAGATCACAGTTATAGACTTTGACGGACCTACATTCTTACGACGATAAATAGCTGTTGCAGGAATTGGCAGCAGGCGACCAGGCAGCTTTTGCTGCCCTGTTTACGCTTCACCGCGCGCCATTGTATGATTATCTGGAAGACATCAATAATACTCGCGAAATCGCTGAAGAATTGTTGGTGTTTATTTTCCTGAAACTATGGCTCGGGCGTGAACTTGCGCCGCAGCTCTAACACCTAGGCGCTTTCCTTGAAAAATTGACGCATAACAAGGCAATCAATTTCCTGACAACAGCTGTGTGGCGAAAACACCAATAAAAACTGGTGCCCTATGAGATGGTATGATCAACAGATAATTCAGTCCAAACGGTACTCGATGAAAATGAATACTAGGAATTATTAGCCGATGCATTTTAGAAATTGTCACTCCAGCAAAGACTGGTCTTTACTCTGCCGCGTGAACAAGAACTCAGCCACGAAGAGATTGCAGTAGACCATGAAAAATTATTTGCCAAACACTTTGAAAACAATCAATGAAATCTTCGATTTTGAGAAAGGTGACCGTTGACTTCTGCTATGTATGCTGTTACTCTTCCGTTAATAATCAGTACCGCCTGACTTTGGACTGCAGATCTCCTTCAATTGTATCACCATCCAACCAGTAAAAGCCAGAAAACCGGTGTTCGATCCTTGGTTCATCCGGTGTCCCTGCGCCATGTGCTCCCAGTATTTGTTTTTCACCAAGTACCGTCCAACACAATCGATAGCCTTGCGTTTTTAAAAAACCAAGCAGGCTGTCTTTGCGAACAAGCAGGCAGGCAGGGCCACGGGCGTTGACCGATGGATCGAGGGATAAAAGCGCTCCGTTGCTGTCTAAATAGTTCCCCTCGCGGTGCGCAAATCTGAGGCCAAGGCCTTCCCACAGCCGCCAGGAGGGTCGATAAAAGAACAGGGGCCTATCCTTGGAATGATCGAATTCTTTTTCCCAGGAAAACTGCTCAACCGGGATATGTACACCGGCTACAAAGCGGCCACCGCGCTGCTCATATACATCTTCGTCGCCGTTACCTCCCTGATATGGCTGCTGGAAATAATCGTAAGCCTCGGACCAGTAATACTCCCTGGAAAAAATGCCGCGCTTGGTGGGCGATTCTGGCATGTGTCTCCCATAGAGATCAGCCGAAACACCCCACTGTTTGAATTGCTGGAATTCTGCTTCTTTTACTAGGTAAGAACGGATCTGCTGGTAGATCCTTTTGCGCGGTACATTATAGGTGTCTTCGCCCAATTTCGATTCCTCATCCATATCGAACATCAGTTCAAGTGACAACCATTCCTGTCCTTCTGCATCTGTAACGGAGATCTGCCCCTGTGCCTGGGGAATATCATCGATCTTAGCCATCCAGGCTTCATTGGTCATTTCAAAATCGACCACTGTATGGTTGATCCACCAGGGTTTATCTTTCTGCCATGTATCGCTATCAGTCCTGCAGGTATCTTTGAGGATAATACTCGGATCAATATCGCGCACGTTGGGTTGCCAGGGTCCGCGGTATAATTCTGTTTGCTTTCGGTTACTTTCTGAATGCATAACGGCATGATCGGCAACCCTTGCCAGCACTTCCATCATGGCGATCCACTGGTACTTTTTTCCGATGCGTTCGCTGCTCTTCCCGTGGTCACCGCGACCATAACGGTCAAACCAGCCGTGCAGTTGAACATCGTAACCCATCTCGAATACGCGTTGGACTGCCCAATTGCTTAATTCGTTCGCATTTACATCCCAGTCATATAATGAACTTTCAAAAATATAACGACCGAAATCGCCATACCCGGCGGTTCCCCTTCCGTATTCGGTGACCATCGATTCAAGGATGGTATTTTGGTAATGGGAGTATTCGGAAACCTGGATGTCGATTTCATAGCGCTGGTCAAGTTCCTCATTGGTGGGGCATACTGCGATTGGTTTGCTGCGATATGGAGGATAGGCCTTTGCCATTTTAACAGGCAGGCTGATATCGTTTTCACTGGCAAAATCGATTAAGCCTCTCGCGTAATCACGCGCCAGCAGGTGCGGATATACCTCCTCACCTGCAAAGAAATGATCAAGCAGGTAGATACATAATTCAGTTAAGTAGTTATGGTTTTCGCTGCGTAGTGTACATCCGTAAGCAACTGCAAGCAGCCTTTCATAAATATAGGGATCATTCACGCCTTCAAATTTCTGCAGGAGTTTTACCAGCAAGTGCGGACGATGTTGAAGCAATGCGACAAGCGCCTTGGTGGCCGTATCGCGGATTAATCTGTCTGCGCTTGATAGGAACCATCCCAGCATGGTAGCGGACAATAAGATGCTTTCGTCGGTAATATTGCTTTTGCGCTCATCCTTCCAGGCCCAGTCGATCAGCCTTTTAACAGGCGATCCTTCCTCGCTATGGTAATCCATACTGATCCATGGAAGCAGGTCACCGTCCCGTTCCGCCATCGTCTGGCGCATATAGTTCCGGTGAATAAAATCTACATTGAAATAATGGGCTGGATCTGCCGCAATAAGCAGCATATTATGTCTGAAATCGTCCCACATCTCGTGCCGCTGTAACACTGTTTCGTTCAGGTACTGCAGCAGCCTTTCCAATTTGGATCCCTTGGGATAACCGGTGGTCCAGTTTTTCCACGAAACTTTAATTTGCGACCATAAAGAAACCGCTGGATCTTTTTCAACAAAACAATCCGTACGCCGCCAGACTATACTTTGAATAAATGCTTTTGCAACTGTGCGCGACTGCGCGACATGTGGTACCAGGTCAAAGAATTCCAGATCATATTTTTCAGGGATCTGGATGCTCATTGCTTCCACCAATCCGGCATTTTCATCGCAGGTACGCTCATCTTTAAAATAAGAATGCAATACACCTCCAGGGGCAAAAGCCCTCATCGGATTCTTTCCCAATTGCAGCAGCAGCTCGGCTGCGAGCAGCTGGTCAAAAGATCGTTCATATACAAAATAGATGGCTTCTTCACTCGTGCCATCCTCTTTATAGAACATGTTCTTACTCAATACGCCTTCATGGATCAAGGCTTCCAGGAATTGGGAACGGTTTTGAATTATCCGTAAAGCAGGCAACTGTTCTGCAAAATGCAAAGCTTCCTCTAAAAACAGGTGCCTGGTATCTGCCATTCGTTTCGCCAGTGCGTAAACCAGTCTTTTGACAAGCGGGACAGAAGCGTTGTATCCAAATTCCTTGCTGAGTTTGGTGTTAATGCCCTCTAAGAAAAAATCGAAAATAGCAGTAATACCAGTATACCCAGTGGGTACAGTGTCCATACCCTTTGCTTTTAACCCATCGCAGAATAATTTTAAATACAGCGGGCTGCGGAATTCTGGATGCAGAAAAGGAATACCTGGTTTTTTGATCTTGTAATTGTCAAAAAAATAATCGGCTGCTTCGTATTCAAGGTCGGAAAAACCGGTATGGGTGAGCGATAACGCAATCGCATCGGTATAGATATCCGGATCGACCAGCAGTGTATGGTAACTGCTTCTGATGGATACGACCACACCTAGCCACGGGTAATTAAGGATACTTTGCATAAAGCTCCTCAAAGCCGGGCGCCATATATCCTTACCTCTTCCTTCGTTGATCGCATCAACGAAGATGATAATCCTGTGCCCGCTAAGTTCCGCCCTGGCATTGAGCGCCGAAAACAGCCGGTGTTCATCACCTTCCAGGCGCAGCTGGTTACTTAAAATTTGCCTCCAGACAGTTTCTGTGGAGACAAAATGCTGCCCGAGTAACAGCAGACTTAATTTACCTTCTTCGAACCGCTTGGTCACAATGTCCGCCAGCAAATGCGACTTGCCGTAACCGCCTTCACCTTTCAGGATCAGCGAAGGATGATTAGCCGCCCTGCATGCATTGCTTTGCATGGATCGTATAAAATCACTTAAAGCATCGCGCAGTTCGCGCAGTTCGTAGGATTCATTCGAATAGGGTCGTGACTCATGTCGCATCCTTGGCCTGGCTGCTTGCTCTGTTTCCATTTCCCTGTATAACTGTACAAGGCATTGATCTATGTCCCGAACGATGTCAGTTCCGAGATCGATTAGCGGTTGAAAAGCAATGGTTCCAACGGGTAGGACCTTCAGATCCAGGTATTGCTTTTTCAATGCACCTAATTTTTTGTCGAGAGCGTCGGAGGCTACTGCGATCACCGGTTGCTGGAAAGCATGATAGGAACTCCTTCTTTTTTTATATACATTGTCAAAGTAGAGGTCGATCCGCCCCTTGAAACTTTCGTTGCGAGACAGACCATCAAATACCTTCGCGATCGGTAGCTTGAAATTTAGCTTCGGTGTGTACCTGTCACCCAGTGCCCTGATCGATTCATCCATTTTAAATTTAAACCATTCAGTGGTGAGCATTGAAGTATTCTGCTCAAAAGCAGTTTTGCTCGTTATAGTCAGGGTGACACCGAGGGCAACGATCGCAGCAGTGCTGCAGAAAACAAGTTTGCCGTTATCTCCTTTGTCCGGTATGGATAACAGGATGCCGGCACAAGCTATATTTTCCTTGTGATCGTAAAACAATCCCGAACCGGAACTACCGCTTAGCCATTCGTCACCATACTGAAATAGATGATTGGCAAGTTTTTCTTTACTGATGTCGCATACAAAATGGTGGTCGGTTGTGTTTACCTTTTCATCAAAAAATATATCACCCCGGTTAACTGGGCCTTTACAGTTGCCGTAGTAACCACGCATGATAAGCGGCGCTGTTTTGCTTTGCGGAATAGAAGTAAAAAATGGCTGGATAAAATCAGTGACCTTTGCAGAGCCTTCGAGCGTGAGTATTGCGATATCATGTAGCTTAATTACGTTTTCTTCACCATGTACAAGGCGAACCTTATGTGTGCCTGTATGTGTCACTACTTCCAGCTCGGCAGCTGTACAGGGCTGGTCAAAAGTTGTGCCGTACAAATTGTGTGCGGCGGTGATTAAGTAAACGGCACTATTCCAGGTGAACACGACACCCGAACCAGTGAATGCGCTGCTTTTATAAAGCCCGGCTGTTGTTTTGGCAAGTTCTTCTGAAAATCTATACATAGGTTATAAATGAATTTCTTCAGCATGATCAATGGTTATGTTCCAGTCCTCACATTCTTTTGCAGTGATCAGTCCTTCTGTCTCAAGCGCGTAATTGGTGCATATACGGATGGGGGTACTGAAATCTGCTCTGGCGAAAGCCGATAGCCGCACCAATGTTTCCCGGTCAGGGTGATAACTCGGGCCTGAGCCATCCGTTGAAATGTAAAACAAACGGCAATCGATCAACGAGAGCAGATTGCGGCTGGTATTATGCCGCGAACCATGGTGGCTAACCTTACAGAAATCCAGGCGTAGGGGGGTCGCTTCTGAATAACCAAGCCTTGTCAGTTCCTCATAAACTGTCTCAGGATTGGCGTCACCAAGGAACAGCATGCGAATATCTCCAATTGATATAAGAAAAGCAATAGAGGATGCGTTGATGAGATCCTGATCCCACCTCGGTATTTCTTCCCTCGCTTCAAGGATGTCTTCGTACAGTTGTAGAATATCGGTCCTCCTGGCGACCATCCCGTCGGTCTGTTGAGCGGCCTGGTCTCGTTCAAAGATCTGTTCCGCAGTCCAAGCCTTAATAAAAGCATCGATAATGGCGCGGTTCGGGGAAAGAATCTGCAACTGTAGCCCTCCGATCTGGATGATATTATCGACGGTCATTCCAACAACCATGGGATGTACCTCTATACCTTTTTCAGTCAGGATGTCTTCAAGTAATCGCCCATGCCGATAGCCAACTTTACCTTCTCCGCCTGGAGCCAGGGCCAGTGATGGTGTATTCATATATACCGGGTACGGATTAAGCCCATTCTTATCATCTTCCACCATTCTTAATAGCCCACCGATATGATCCATATCTACATGGGTAAGCACCACGCCATCAAGAACTGGTGTTTTCATAAGTTCATCCCTGATAAATCGGTATGTGCCAGGAAGCCCCGCATCCACGAGTAACCTATGAGGTTTCTCACAGTCCTTCCAAGACAGTAAGAAACTGTCACCTTTACCTGCCCTGAAACTTTTAATGGTCATAATGCGGCAAAGGTACTGTGTGTACCAGCTCAATGAATACAGAAAATTTGAGTCACCTGATTTTATTCCATCTTGAATATAATCATTGTGTTTAGTACTATTAAACTCTTAAATAATTTGCTATTTTAGTAAAGCAAATGAAAAGGAATTACAACGAAATATTAGATGGAAAACTAGCTTCAAAAGCATTAGAAATCACTCCTGTTTTAACAGTTGTTTTCTATATTCTTTATTCTGTGTTAAAACGTTTCACTAACAATGTTCAATTGTTATGGATTCCGTTTGTACTTTTCTCATCTAATTTTCTAGTCCTTTTAGAATTAGTTTATTTAATCAAAACAAAGCAGCTCAATAGTACCAAGAAGGAATTTACTAATCTGGTAATTCAAACTGTGATCAACTTTGGTTTTGCAATTCTTATTATTAGCTACTTAGTTTAATACAAAACTTGCCTCTAAAAGCTAGAAACAAAACATAGGCAATAAACTACAGGCACCATAACATCCCCCAAATAAACGGACCATCGCCGCTCAAGAGTTGTGTCTTCTGAGCGGCCTTTCTGGAGCAGTGCCGGAGGCAGGGCAATTAGCAGCAGCGCTGCTTTTTGACCAGCTCCAGGGTAGACGCGAAGGAGATACAACTTTGAGCAAGCGCAAATCACGGCATAACATCTTGGCCGTCAGTTATGCAATTGCCGTCTTGCTGCCATCCCCAATTCCAACATTTTTGTAACAAATGCATGATTGCTGAAACCTTACAATCGTTAGCTTTGCCCAAACGATAGCTATGGCAGCATTGGAAAATTATGTGATGGGCAAATGGGTGAGGGGCGATGGCGATGGTCAGGCCCTCTTTAATGCGGTAACAGGAAACGCCATCGCAACGGCGAGTACAAAAGGTCTGGACATGGCCTCCATACTGCATTACGCCAGACAAAAGGGTAATCCAGCGCTCAGGGCCATGAGCTTTCACGAGCGCGGAAGAATGCTCCGAGCATTGGCCCTACACCTGCGCGAGCACTTAGACAAATTCTATCAGATCAGTTACCAAACCGGCGCCACCAAGGCAGATAGTTGGGTAGACATAGAAGGCGGGATTGGTAATCTATTTGCCTATGCATCCCTACGCAGAAAGTTCCCAGACCAACCCTATTGTTTGGATGGTGAGCATCATTCACTGGGCAAGGCCAATACTTTTATGGGACACCATTTGTTGATTCCCAAAGAAGGCGTGGCCGTGCATATCAATGCCTTTAATTTTCCGGTATGGGGTATGCTGGAAAAAATTGCCGTGAACTTATTGGCGGGTGTACCAGCCGTGGTCAAACCCGCAACAGTTACTTCTTTTTTAACCGAGGCCGTTGTTAAAGAAATTGCCGCATCGGGTATTTTGCCAGATGGTGCTTTGCAATTGCTCTGCGGTTCCGCGGGCGATTTATTGGACCATGTACAGTCACAGGATATTATCACATTTACCGGATCAGCATCAACAGGTCTCATGCTCAAATCGCATCCCGTAGTCTTGAAAGAGAATGTGCCTTTTACCATGGAAGCTGACTCACTCAATAGTATTGTACTAGGCACCGATGTAACACCGGATATGCCGGAATGGGATTTGTTTATCAAGGAAGTGCGCAAAGAAATGACCACCAAGTGCGGACAAAAATGCACGGCCATCCGCAGAATTTTTGTTCCTGAAAATAAAATAGAAGACGTACAAATAGCGCTGGGTAAGGCTTTGGCGCAAACCGTCATAGGCAATCCACTCAATGAAACCGTACGCATGGGATCATTAGCCGGACAAAGCCAGCGCAAAGAAGTGCGCGAGCAAGTGCAGAAACTCTTGGCCTCTTCTCAAATTATTTATGGCAGCATGGATAGTGTATCGGTAGTTGATGCTGATGCAACAGTAGGCGCATTTATGAGTCCACTTTTGTTGATGAACCCTCAACCCATGAGCAGCCATGCAGTACACGAGGTAGAAGCATTTGGACCCGTGTCAACACTCATGCCATACAATAGTTTGCAAGAAGCCATCGCGCTAGTAAAATTGGGTAAGGGTTCCTTGGTCTCATCGGTGGTGACCAATGATCCTTCCATTGCAAGAGACTATACAATTGGAGCGGGAACCTACCATGGAAGGATCCTGGTATTGAATCGCGCTTGCGCCAAAGAAAATACCGGACACGGATCACCACTGCCCTTGTTGGTACACGGTGGACCAGGCCGCGCCGGAGGTGGAGAAGAAATGGGTGGACTTCGCGGCGTAAAACACTATATGCAAAGAGTGGCCATACAGGGCTCGCCCGATATGATTACTGCTATCAGTAATGTCTATCAACCCGGAGCCACGGGCATTGATGGAGGCGCACATCCCTTTACCAAATATTTTGAAGAGTTGGTCATTGGAGAGCAGATTCTTACTGCGCCACGCATAGTGACCAAGGAGGACATAGACAGTTTTGCAGACCTCAGTGGTGATCATTTTTATGCGCATTTAGATACAACCAATTTTGAAGGCACCATGTTTGAGCGTCAAGTGGCGCATGGCTATTTTATCATGAGTGCTGCTGCTGGATTGTTTGTAGACAGTTATGAAAAAAATCCCGTGCTCCTCAATTATGGCATTGATGAATTGCGCTTTACCAAACCTGTTTATCCGGGCGATAGTATTCAAGTAAGATTCACCTGCAAAGAAAAAATTGCACAGGAGAAAAAAGAAATCACCGATATTGATAAGGGAATTGTAAAATGGTTGGTGGAAATTATTGATGGCACCAACGAGATTACCGGTATTGCTACCATCCTCACTATGGTGGCCAAAAAAGACTAGATGGAAAATTATGTACGCTATCAGGTAAACAATGGCATTGGTGTTGTAGAATTTTTTACAGCGCAACACAATTCCTTACCTGCTGTTATTTTAAAAGATTTGGCACAAGCCATCACAGATGCCGGGGGCGATGCTTCCTGCAAAGTCATCATCCTGCAATCAGGAGGAGCCAAAACATTTTGTGCCGGTGCCTCCTTTGATGAGCTATTACAAATTACTACTGAAGCAGAGGGATTGGAATTCTTTAGCGGCTTTGCCCTCGTGATCAATGCCATGCGTCAATGCCCCAAATTTATCATCGGCCGCGTACAAGGCAAAGCCATTGGTGGAGGTGTTGGACTAGCCAGCGCCTGCGATTATACCATTGCAACCACAGAAGCATCCATTAAATTATCAGAATTAGCCGTGGGCATTGGACCCTTTGTAGTAGGCCCCGCGGTAGAAAGAAAAATAGGACTGTCCGCGGCATATGAATTAGCCATTGACGCCACAGGATTTAGATCGGCCCAATGGGCCAAGGAAAAAGGGCTCTATGCATCTGTACACGAAGACATTGCCAGCATGGACGCCGCCATCCTAAACCTAGCAGATACCCTAGCCGCATCAAGCCCCGCCGCCATGGCAGAAATTAAAAAAGCATTTTGGTCTGGCACCGAACACTGGAATGAATTATTACTCACCCGCGCCGCTATCAGTGGCCGCCTAGTCCTCACGCCTGAAGCCCGCGTATTCTTAGAAGGATTTAAGAAAAAATAACATCATTCAAACCCCATTCGCTTTCTATATTCATTGGGTTGCATGCCCTTTAATAATTTGAACTGTTTGTTGAAATTGGTGAAGCTATTAAAGCCGCTTTCAAAACAGATTTCTTTGATGCTCATTCTTTTCTCGGCTAAAAGTTTGCAAGCATACCCTACGCGCAGTTCAATGATGAAAACAGAAAAACTTTTTCTGGTTCTAGATTTAAAATATCGGCAAAAAGAATTGGTGGCCAAATTGGCAATGGCTGCCACGTCTTTTAAATAGATCTTCTTTTTAAAATGGTTGAGCGCATAATTATAAATGGCATTGATGCGTTCATTTTCAGAAGAAACAAATTCAAACTGATTGGAAGAAGAAATATAGTTAGGCTCATTGTCTGTAGCAAGAATTTGCAAGAGCTGCATGAGTTGAATCAATCGCTCTGTTCCTTGAGCAAGAATCAATTGATGCAACACCTTTTTGGCCAAGAAGCCAATATCCTCAGAAACAATCATGCCTCTTTTTGCCCTATTCAATAATTTCTTGATGGCTTGGTTCTCTGGCAAACTCAAAAAATCCTTGCCCCAAAAGTCATCGCAAAACTGCGTCAACTCAATCAGTGAAGGAAGTGGTTGTTCCTGAGTATACGCGTCATCAAAACGCCAATAGTGTGGTAATTGCGACCCAATTAAAATCAAATTGCCAGGGCTAAACCTAATAGAAGTATCGCCCGCAAATAGGGTTCCCTCTCCCTGCATCACATGAATCAATTCAACTTCAGGATGATAATGCCAATTATTATTGACATAGGGCATAGCGTCTTGTCTAGCACTAAAAGAAATAGACGGACCCGATGTAATTTTTAACAGCTGTGGACGCATGAGCAGTCATTTAGTTTGATCCTGAACGGTTGATAGATTTATGGTAAAATAGTGCAATTGTAGGATAATAAAGCAGGCAAATTGCTGGAAAACAAGGTTTTTATTTGTATTCTAACAGAGAGTTAATCTATTTTAACCTACTATCACTAGATTGCTATGCTATTAAAGAACAAAGTCATTTTTCTTACAGGGGGTTCTATGGGTATTGGTGCCGAGTGTGCCAAAGCCTATGCCAAGGAGGGTGCCCTCTTGGCCATTGCAGCACTTGATCAGCAAGAAATTGAAAATACTATTCAAGAAATTGAAGGAGCGCACTTGAGTCTACCCTGTGATCTAGCAGATGAAGCTGCCACCAAAAATGCTCTGGAAAAAGCCATCGCTCATTTTGGACGCATAGATGCCATACACAATAATGCGGGCATTGCCTTTCCATCAAAAACCTTGCATAAAACCACTACTGAGGAATGGGACAAGTTGATGAACGTGAATTTAAAATCGGTTTACCTAACCACTAAATATGCCTTTGAAGCTTTAAAGGCAAGCAAGGGAACCATACTCAATACCAGCAGTCTGGTGGCAGAAATTGGGCAGGAATTACACGCGGCTTATTCCGCAACAAAGGGAGCCATGAACACCCTGACCAAATCAATGGCCTTGGACTATGCCAAATACGGCATTCGCGTAAATGCAGTGGCACCAGCAGGAGTATGGACCCCCATGCTCAGAGACTGGGCCAAGGAGCAACCCAATAGCAGCGCCATTGAAGATTATCTAGACAAGATTCATCCATTGGGTTATTGCCCTGGGGGCGATGTAGTAGCCGATGCCTGCGTATTTCTATTATCAGAAAAAGCAAGATTTATTACGGGATGCATTTTACCCATTAGCGGCGGCGCAGAATTGGGATATAAATTATAAGAACAATACAATACTAGATCATGATTCAGAAGATTATCATTGAAGACAAAAGATATCCGCTTGGCGCAGGTGCTGGAAGCGATGCCATTCACAGAGACCCTGTATACTCTTACGCTGTAACAAAACTAGTAGACGATTCCGGATTGGTAGGAACAGGATTTGCCTTTACCGTGGGAGAAGGCAATGACCTGGTTTGCAAAGCTGCTGCATTTTACGCAGAGACATTAAAGGGAAAAGACTTAGAAGAGTTGATGGCTAATTTTGGAGCACATCTAAACGCCTTATCCAATGAACAACAATTTAGATGGTTGGGGCCGCACAAGGGTGTGGTGCATCTGGGACTGGCATCGGTAACCAATGCTTGCTATGATCTCTGGGCAAAGAAAAGAGGCGTGCCACTTTGGAAATTATTAATCAGTTTGAGTCCAGAACAAATTGTCAATACACTAGACCTGAGTTATTTAGAAGATGAATTAACAAGGACCCAAGCCATTGAATTAATCAAAGAGCAAGAGCCCACCAGTTCAAAAAGAAATAGCATCTTAATCAAGGGCTATCCTGGTTACGACACTTCTATTGGATGGTTCAACTATAGCGATGAAAAAGTAAGAGAGAATTGCATCAAAGCTGTTGCAGAGGGATTCACGGCCATGAAATTAAAAGTGGGATCCAAAGAATTTGAAAGAGATATTAGAAGAGCGCATATAGTAAGAGAAGTAGCGGGCGATGCTGCAAAAATTATGTTAGACGCCAATCAACAATGGACCCTGCCACAAGCAAAACTTATTTGTAAAGAATTGCAATCCATGAACCCATACTGGATAGAAGAGCCTACGCATCCAGATGATGTAATGGCACACAAGCTATTGGCCGATGCCATTGCTCCAACAAAAATTGCCCTTGGTGAACACGTACCCAATAGAATCCTGTTTAAGAATTTCTTGCAAACAAAATCGGTAGGATTTGTTCAAGTGGATGCCGTTCGCGTAGCGGGTGTTAGTGAATTTATTGCGGTGAGTATACTCAGTAAAAAATTTGGAATTCCTGTGGTGCCGCATGTGGGCGATATGGGACAGCTACACCAACACTTGGTTTTGTTCAACCATATTAAACTGGGGCATGAAGCATTATTCTTAGAGCATATTCCACACTTGCAAAAACACTTTGTCAACCCAGTGATCATAGAAAATGGTGTTTACAAAACGCCGCAAGTACCAGGAAGCAGTTGCGATTTAAAAGAAACAAACTAGTTCAACAACATAACCAGCCCACGTGAAACAAACCAAAACCTCCAACATTGTATTCCCCTTGCTCATTGTCATGTGTCTGATGTTTTTCTGGAACATGAGCAGAAATATCAATGATATTCTCATCCCGCATTTAAAAAGAGCCTGTCAATTAACAGACTTAGAATCATCCTTGATTCAATCTGCTTTTTTTGGTGCCTATTTTTTAATGGCCATCCCGGCAGGATATTTTATTCAGAAGAAAGGATACCGGATGGGGATGATTACTGGATTATTAACAGCAGCTATTGGTGCGGGTTTGTTTTATCCCGCGGCAGAAATCAGGTACTATCCATTGTTTCTTTTGGCCTTGTTTGTGATGGCGGCAGGATTTACTTTTTTAGAAGTAACAGCCACACCCTATATCTCTAAACTGGGTGATCCAGAAGGCGCCTCCAGTAGATTGAGTTTATCAGCGGCCGTTGGTTCCATAGGCGCAACTGTTGCACCTTATATTGGAGCCTTATTGCTCTTGCATGAAAAAGACATTCCACAAACAAGCATTGATCAATTTACAGCTCCAGAGTTACAAGTATTTTTAACAGCAGAAGCCAATTTGGTAAAGCTCCCCTACTTGGTGTTGGCGGGCTTGTTTATAGCCATGGGATTGTTGCTCTGTTTTATCAAATTGCCCAGCATTGCCGATGAAGAACAAAGCAATTATTCCTTTAAAAAGATCTTCCAATTTTCTCATGCCATGTATGGAATAGGCGCTGTATTCTGTTATGTAGGAGCAGAAGTAGGCATTGTCAGTTTTCTAATTCGTTATTCCAAGTCTATGGAATTAGAAGGACTCACCGAACAAAAGTCTGCCCTTTTCATCACCGTATTTATGGCATTGGTCTTAACCGGAAGAATATTGGGATCTTTTATTCTCAAAAAATTTAGTCCGCCCAAAATGTTGGTGGTATCTGCTGGTGGTGCATTTCTATTGGTGTTGTTAGCCATCATCACCACTGGTTATACCTCCATCTGGTCCTTGGTTGTTGTAGGACTATTTACCTCCATTATGTATCCCATTGTATTTACCCTAAGCATCAAAGACCTGGGCGCTTATACCAAAACTGCATCGTCTCTTTTGATCATGGGCATTGTGGGAGGCGCCATTGTTCCACCCATCATGGGATCCATCTCAGACAATGTTGGCATCAGATACGCTTTCTTTGCACCACTGGTTTGTTATGCCTATGTGATCTACTTTGCTTTGAAAGGTCATCAGATAAAAGCTATTAAAGCAAGCAATATTTAAATTAGTTTGCGGATAAATAGGTAACCAATCAATGGAATCATTTATTGC
>CAMFKK010000010.1 GCA_945957225.1 uncultured Sphingobacteriia bacterium
ATCCTATTGAAGCCTGATAACCTTCTTGCGGTGTAATATTGGGATCACTGAGTTTCCAGATATCTGTTGGCGAAATAGCGGTTGTGTTTGATAAAGTGTGTATATATTGTCTTAAAGAGTTGAAACTAAATTTCAAACTTGCATTCTCCTTTAAACTATAACGCATAGAAAATCTAAACTCTGGACCATGATAGGTTTTTATATTTTTTCCAGCACCATATTGAATACTATCAATAATGCTGTTTTCTTGCTTAGGAACACCTGGAACATATTGATATTGCAAACGTGGACCCAAATAATTAAATAAAGAATAACGCAAACCGAGATTTATTGTAAAATCATTATTTACTTTAATATTATCGCCAAAATAAAATGCAGATTCTAAAGCCTGTTCTTTTTGAACCTCATTGTATTTCACCAACGAAGATTGAGAATTGGGCTCAAACACACCAGGATTTAATTTATAAAGTATAGTATTCAAACCAAAATTGATAGAATGCTTATTTGATGGATTATAGTTAAAATCATATTTTAAATGAGATTGACTAATTTTAAAACTTAACTTAAATGCATTTAGAGGCACTTCAGTACTGCTAATTTTGTATCCATAATTGTCTGTTCCTACAGATAAAACAGAATAGAAACGATTGTTAACAATATGCTTCCATTTAACTATCAAATTTTTATTACCGTATTGAAAAGTAGTGTCTTTATTTAATCTAAAGTCGTCATGACTTAAATATCCAGTAATATACAAACTGTTCTTTGTGTTAAACTGATGTGTGATTTGTAAATTTAAATCATAAAAAGAAGCTTTACTGTTTTTATAAGATTCTTCAGGTATTTGATTTAAGATCCAGTTTGAATAAGTTGTTCTACCACTAACTAAAAAGCTTGTTTTATCCTTTTTGATGGGACCTTCTAAGGTTAACCTACTTGTTAATAAACCAATTCCGCCCGACCCGCTAAGCTTTTTACTATTTCCATCCCTAGTGCTTACCTCTAACACACTTGAAAGTCTGCCGCCGTATTTTTCAGGAATTGCACTTTTATATAACTCAACACTCTTAACCACATCGGCATTAAACGCAGAAAAGAATCCAAATAAGTGGGATGGGTTATAAATAGTGGCATCATTTAATAAAATTAAATTTTGATCAGCAGCACCACCTCTTACATTGAAGCCCGTACTTGCTTCTCCCACAGAAGTTACACCAGGCAAAGTGAGTACTACTCTTAACACATCTGACTCACCTAAAACGGAGGGCAATTGTTTGATAGTTTTAATGGATACTTTATCTAAACCCATTTGAGTACCTCTCAAATTAGATCTTCTATCATTGACAACTGTAACTGCTTTTAAACTTGCAATATATTCATTCATCTCAATGTTTAATTTACCTTCACTATATAATTGTAGTTCCCGTTTGGTATCTTTCATACCCATACTACTAACAAACAGGGTATGTCTACCTCTTGGCAAACGAAATGTATAATATCCAAACTGATCAGTGATGATTTTAATTTTACTATTTTCAACAAAAACAATAGCACCACTTATGGCTTCTCCGTTTTTATAATCCCTAACATACCCAGCCAATACTGTTTCGGATTTGTCATTCATACTAGCCTTGTTGCCAATTTCAAATAATTTCTGCTCAATAGAAACATTTAATTGTCCTTTTTCTAAATTACTTAAAACGGGAACTGTGATTTTTCCATCAGATCTAGGACTATCCAAATGTTTATTAAAAAAATTAGTTGCAAGTTCTGTTTGAAGTTGAAACTTTTTTGAAATAAACACATTTCCAATTCCATCAATTGAAAATTGTAAACCATTTGATTGAATGGTTTTTTGTAAAACTTCAACAAGCAAGTAGGCGCCTTCTTTAAGTGAAATATTTAGTGTATCAATATCTTTGATTTCAAAATAAATATTACAGTCAAACTTCAAGGATAATTCATCAATAAATTGTTTTGCAGAAACATGGTTATACTCTTTAAGAGGTATTTTTTCTTTGGTTTGAGCATTGGCATTTACCAATAGCAATACAAAAAAACAAGATGAAAGATAGTATAGAAAAATTTGCTTATTCATGAATTACTGTATCTAAAAAAGTAGCCAATGCAACTAATGTCTTTCCCGGATCTTTAGCATAATTAAGTTTCCCTTTTCGCATATACTTTTTTAATTGATCCTTTTGATTTTTGTATAAATTAAAATAATCAGAAATCCGTTTTACTTCATGATACTCATTTTGTGCAAAGACATAGAATTTATCATATTGCACAAAGCTTGAAGTATTGTCCTCCGCTTTTAATGAAGCCTCAATTCTTTTGAAGTATTTTGCCAAGACAGATGCCTTCCCATTAAATAACAATTCATAAAAACCCTGACCAGGATTGTACTCATGAACACTGTCAGTAATTTTAATAAAGTGGTGGTGGTTGATCGTGAATTCAGAAACATAGTTATTGATAATTGCCATCTCAAATTCCTTTGTAGCATTTAAAATAACAAGCTGATTCTTAACTAAATCGTATTTTAATGGAATATCACGATAAATGAAGTTCTGAAAGGTAATATCTGCACTTTTAAGTTGATCTGTATCAAAATAGGGGTGCCCAATAACTTTGTTCCAATATTTTAAGTACGCGCTGCCATTATACAATGCTGCACTTGTATTAACAATTTGCTGAAATTTAGTATTTTGATGATCAATAGACTTTATTAAAAGATCATTTACCGAAACTGTTGCTTGAGCATTTAATTCAGATGAAAGAAAGATTAGATAAATAACAAGCAATCGCATAATGGGTATTTAGATGCACTTAGGTAATTTAATAAGAAATAGTGCACAAATAAATCCTTTTATATAAGCGGCAAGTGCAAATGGTCTGAAAAAAACAGTTAAAATAATTAATTTTAAATTAAAGAATCACTACTAAACAATTAGTACACTTTTTTGACCTTAGATAGATATATGAACCTTTTTGAAGAAATGCTTGCAGGTGGGCGCATTCCCAACGACCATCCTCAAATCAGTCTTTTATGGGATGCAGTTGCACAAACCATACAGCACTCTGCGCTATTAAATAGCTCCACCTCTGTTGCTGAAAGCAGAATTAGGATCAGCGAAATTATTGGAAAGGAAATTGACCAAAGCACCACCATCTTTGTACCCTTTCATACCAATTTTGGTAAGCATACTTGGATTGGTAAAAACGTATTCATCAACCATGCATGTAGCTTTCTAGACTTAGGTGGTATTACCATAGAAGACAATGTACTCATTGGACCAAGAGTAAATCTTGTTACAGAGAATCATCCAGTTGATCCTTCGCAAAGAAAGTCATTAGTGTTAGCTGAAATTCGCATTAAAAAGAATGCCTGGATTGGTGCAGGTGCTACCATTTTACCTGGTGTAACTATTGGAGAAAATTCCATAGTTGCAGCTGGAGCTGTAGTGAATAAAGACGTACCAGACAATTGCATATTTGGAGGGGTTCCTGCAAAATTTATCAAGACTATAGAAAATTAAAAGCAAAATAATTGCGACACAAAAACATCCAATACCAATTTTCAGCCAAACCCTGGCAACACGCAGGTCCAGGGGGATGGTATTTTGTTTCTTTACCTACTAAACTTTCTCAAGAAATTAGAACGGTTTTTAAAATGGATGAGGAAGGTTGGGGCCGATTAAAAGCCGGTGCCAAAATTGGTGGTACTGAATGGAAAACAGCCATCTGGTTTGATACCAAACGCAATGCCTATCTACTTCCCTTAAAAGCTGAAATCAGGAAAAAGGAGCAAATTCTAATGGACAAAATGCTTGAAATTATTATTTGGGTCTAGCCATTCACTTATTACCATTGGTTCAACCAACCGAAAATCAAATATTTATTGGATGGATTTTAAACTTGATATGTAAATCTTAGTCATAGCTAAAATTGACTAATGCTAAAATCCAATATACTCTTATTAGCCGCAGTTCTGTCCATTTTTATATGCGGATGCAAAAAAAACAATACTCCCTCTACCGATAATGGTACAACCATGTATTTTCCATCCAATACAGATGCCAATTGGGAAACCAAATCATTGGAAAGTTTGGGTTGGAATCAATCGGCCGCAACAGCATTAAAGTCCTATTTGATTCAGAAAAATACTAAGTCATTTATGATCTTGGTGAATGGCAGGATTGTGATGGAGGAATATTTTAATGGCCATTCACAAAATGCAACATGGCAATGGAATAGTGCAGGAAAAACACTTGTTGCCAGTACCACCGGGATAGCACAACAAGAGGGTTTACTAAATATCAATAATAAAGTTTCCCAATACTTAGGAACGGGTTGGACAAGTGAAGCCATTGATAAAGAAAATTTAATTACGTCTAAACATCTGCTCACCATGACATCTGGAATTGATGACGGCAGTGAATTGGTAATTAAGCAGAACCTAACTTATCTGGCGGATGCAGGAACTAGGTGGTCCTATCATAATGTGTTTCAAAAACTGATGGATGTAGTGGCTTCAGCAAGTAAGCAGGATTTTGAAACCTATTTCAATACAAAATTGAAATCTAAAATTGGAATGGATGGGTTTTGGAATAATGGATTCATTTTTAAAATATTTCATAGCAATACCAGAAGTATGGCAAGATTTGGCATATTAGCACTGAATAAGGGAAAGTGGAATAATGAACAAATTCTGAATGAAGGCTATTTCAATGAAAGCACCAATTCTTCCCAAACTATCAATCCTTCATATGGATATCTCTGGTGGTTAAATGGAAAAGCAAAATACATGGTGCCTGGGGCACAAACTGTATTCTCTGGTTCACTAGTTCCAAATGCTCCAACGGATATGTTTGCAGCAATGGGTGCAGAAGACCAACGGATCTATGTTATCCCAAGCAAAAATATGGTTGTGGTTAGAATGGGAAATGCCTCTGATCCGGCTAATCCAAACTTTGCGGTATCTGGTTTTGACAATGAACTATGGCAAAAAATTAATGCTGTTATCAATTAAAGTCAATTGAATGAATATTTATTGAACACTTATTCACCGCAAACCAGATGATACTTTTGATGAACTAATAATGGTTCAACAACCTAGAAAGTAAAACACCTAAACTAATTGCAATTTGTAAGTTGATACCATTACTTTAAGTTACTCATCCAAATTGACTATTCATGAAAAAAGAATGGTTTTCAAATAAAGTTCTTCAAAAAAATAGTATTATCTTTTGAATAAATATCTGACATGAAATCCATTCAATTTTCATTAAGGTTCATTTATTTGTTTGCCTTTGTATTAATAGCTGCCTGTACCAATAAGCAAGATTCAAAAGATGTCCTTGAAAATAAACAAGAAAATTCCAAAGACCCTCTTCCCTCTTGGAACAATGGTACATTAAAAACTGCAATCATCAACTTTGTAAAAGAGTCAACTGATACTAATTCAAAGCATTTTATTCCTACCATTAACCGAATAGCAACCTTTGACAATGACGGAACGCTCTGGGCTGAAAAGCCTTTGGTGCAGGAATTGTTTGCATTGCATCGCATAAGTAAAATGGTTAAAGAAAATCCAGCTTTGGCAAAAAAACAACCCTTTAAAGCCGTTTTGGAAAAAGACGTTCAATTCTTTAAAAAAGGGGGTGAAAAAGCCTTGATAGAATTAGTGATTGCTTCACATACGGGCATGTCTGAGGACCAATTTGAAAAGGAGGTTTCTGATTTCATGGCAACTGGCACTTATTCTTCTGGAAAACATTTTCAAGACATTACCTATCAACCGCAATTAGAATTGCTGAATTATTTGCGTGCCAATGGTTTTAAAACTTTTATTTGCTCAGGAGGTACCATTGAATTTATTAGGGTTTTTTCTCAAGAATATTATGGCATTCCAAAAGAACAAGTAATTGGAACTTCCTTTAAATATCAATATGTGGATAGTAATAAATCAATTGTACGTCTACCTGCTTTAAATTCTTTTGATGACAAAGCAGGAAAACCTGTAAATATACAATTACATATTGGACAAAGACCTGTATTTGCCTGCGGAAATGTTGGTGCAGGTGGTGATATTGCCATGCTACAATATTCACAGGGCAGTAAGTTTCCAAGTTTTCAAATGCTTGTTAACCATACTGATTCTACAAGGGAGTTTTTTTACCAAGAAAAGGACAGTGCTTCTTTAAAAGCAGCAGCCCTAAACAAATGGCATGTAATCAATATGAAAGAAGACTGGAAAACGGTATATAGAAATTAAAGCGCATGCATTCATTTACATTTCCCGTTCAAGTCATTTAATTAAATTGATAGAAACCAATGTCTAAAAAAAGACTTCTTTTCCTTTTATTTTTTACAATCTCTATTATAAGCATTGCACAATCTAAATTAGATACAAGCAAGCAGGTCAAGGCAGCGTATGGAAGCAAAGGTTTTGAATTAAGCACAAGAGACAACCGATTTTTATTTCAAATTCAAAGCAGACTTCAATTTAGATTTTCTACCCCAGGTGATCAAGATCCAGCCAATTTTGATGATTACCAAACAGGCGGACATTCCGTATTTAAGATAAATAGGGCAAGGCTGAAAGTTGGGGGACATGCCTATCAGCCTTGGTTAAAATATTATTGGGAATATGAATTAAGTCAGAGCAATTTGCTTGACTTTAGAATAATGGTTGAGAAATGGAAAGCCCTGAGCTTAAAAGTGGGGCAATGGAAAGTAGAATTTTCAAGGGAGCGTTTTATCAGTAGTGGAGAACAACAAATGATGGATCGTTCATTGATCAATCGTCCATTTACGGTAGATAGACAACAAGGCATAGAATTATATGGACACTTAAATGGAAAAGGAATTGCCAATTTTAATTATTGGGTTGCCGCTTTAACTGGTACTGGTAGAGGCAATGCAAAAAACGATGACTCCAATCTTATGTATTTTGGCAGGCTTCAGTGGAATTTCTTAGGCAAACCCCTAGACTTTGAAGGTGGAGATTTGGAATATCATAGTAAACCAGCGGCCATTATTGCATTTGCCGCCATTACCAACCAAAGCCCATTTACTAGATTTTCACAAAGTGGGGGTGGATCATTGGAAGGTTTTGAAAATGGAAAACCTGGGCAATACCGAGTTAATCAAAGCAACCTTGAAACAGCATTTATGTACAAAGGTTTTTCATGGCAAAGTGAATGGCATCATAAATTCATCAATGACCAATTAAGTAAGAATACCACAAAACTGAGTGGTTATTATGTTCAAGCAGGCTACTTTTTTCATGACATTATTCCTAGTTGGCCTAAACAGTTAGAAATAGCGGCTAGACACGCTTCTTATAAACCTTCAGCTAATGCTTTAGAAAATAATCAAAATGAAACCTCTTTAATTGGAAATTGGTTTTTTCATGGTCATAAAAATAAATTAAGCACCGAACTTAGTTATTTTGATTATCAAGACAAGCAATTGACATTGGCAGCAGGATGGAGATTTAGGCTACAGTGGGATATTTCATTATAATACTTCTATGATCATGTAATTTAGCATCCTAAATGATGCAAACATGTTACAAAGCATTAGATACATTTTATTGATCCAACTTTTTATTTGTACTACTTCCATAGCCCAAACCAGAACCGTAATAGCATTAAAAGAAGGATGGAAATTTGCAAAGGGCCATCAAACCCAAGCCTATCAAACAAATTTCAATGATCAAGATTGGCAAACAGTCAGCGTGCCGCATGACTGGGCCATCTATGGACCCTTTGACAAAGAGATAGACAAACAAGTAGTAGCCATTACCCAAAATGGAGAGAAAAAAGCCACAGAAAAAACAGGCAGAACAGGTGCCCTTCCCTATATAGGCGAAGGTTGGTATCGGAAAAGTTTTGATTTGCCCGTACTAAAGCCAGGTCAAAAAGCCACGGTGATTTTTGATGGCGCCATGAGTGAGCCTAGGGTGTATTTAAATGGTCAAAAAGTGGGTGAATGGAATTATGGCTACAATTATTTTTATTTAGACATAACCCCACAATTGGCATCCAACGGCAAAAATGTTTTGGCTGTTCAAATGAATAATGTACAAGAATCATCTAGATGGTATCCCGGAGCTGGATTATATAGAAATGTGCGCATAGAAGTAAAAAATGACGTAGGCATTGAACAATGGGGCACTTATATTACTACGCCCTTTATTAGCAAAGAGCTAGCCAAAGTAACTATCAAAACCAAAACAGCTGGTAAGGATTTGGTATTGGTTACAGAAATTTTAGACGCCAATAATCAACGCGTTTCTATTGATACTGCCAGTACCAAATTTGGCAACGAATTTGAACAAGATCTAGCAGTAAAGAATCCAATGCTTTGGAGTCCAGAAACCCCCTATCTCTACAAAGCTATTGCTAGGGTCTATGTTAAGGGTCAACTAAAAGACCAACTGACTAGCAGGTTTGGGATTCGTCAGATTAGTTATTTGCCCAGTACTGGTTTTAGTTTGAATGGACAAAGTAGAAAATTCAAAGGTGTTTGTTTGCACCATGATTTGGGACCCTTGGGTGCAGCCATTAATATAGCAGCTTTGCGTAGACAATTGCGCATTTTAAAAGACATGGGTTGTGATGCCATTAGAAGTTCACACAATATGCCATCGCAGGAGCAATTGGATCTTTGCGATGAAATGGGATTCATGTTCCTTGCAGAAACATTTGACGAATGGGCCAAACCAAAGGTAAAAAATGGTTATGCGCGTTATTTTAATACCGATGCAGAAAAAGACGTAGTGAATATGGTGCATGCCACTAGAAACCATCCATGCATTGTGATGTGGAGTTCTGGTAATGAAGTACCAGATCAACACTATGCAGAAGGGGTAAAACGCGCCAAATGGTTGCAAGAGATTTTTCACAGAGAAGACCCTACTCGTCCAGTAACCGTTGGCATGGATCAAGTAAAAGCTACTATTCAAAATGGCTTTGGTGCCATCCTAGATATTCCAGGCTTAAACTATAGAACCAAACTCTATGACGATGCATTCAAAGCATTCCCACAAGGATTCCTGCTTGGCTCAGAAACCGCATCTACCGTGAGTTCTAGGGGTATTTATCATTTCCCTGTCATGGAATATAAAAACAAACAGTACCCAGACAACCAATGTTCATCCTATGATTTGGAATACTGTGATTGGTCCAATTTACCCGATGAACAATTTGCTTTAATTGATGACAAGCCCTGGGTCTTGGGAGAATTTGTTTGGACAGGTTTTGATTATTTGGGTGAGCCCACTCCCTATGATGAGCAGTGGCCTTCTAGAAGCTCTTATTTTGGCATCAATGATTTGGCGGGTCTTCCCAAAGACAGATTCTATTTGTACAAGAGTAGATGGAATACAACAGAAAATACCTTACATATGTTGCCGCACTGGAACTGGGCGGGAAGAGAAGGACAAACCACACCCGTATTTGTTTATTCCAATTATGACAAAGCAGAATTATTTGTCAATGGCAAGAGTATGGGCATACAGGAAAAAAACAAAACTACTTGGTTGAATAGGTATAGGCTTATGTGGATGGATGTAAAATATGAACCAGGTACCATTAAGGTTGTGGCATATGACAAGCAAGGAAAAGCAGTTGCAGAGCAAAGCATTGTTACGGCAGATAGTCCACACCATTTGGTTTTAGAAGCAGATAGAACCCAGTTAGAAGCCAATGGCGATGACCTAAGTTTTGTAACCGTTTCCGTAGTGGACAAAAATGGTAATCCATGCCCAACGGCTGATACTGAATTGAGTTTTAATGTTAAAGGGGCAGGCATTTACAAAGCCGCCTGCAATGGTGATGCCAGCTCTTTGGTGCCTTTTCAATCAACCACCATGAAAACCTTTAGTGGTAAATTGGTAGTGCTGGTTCAGTCAACCAAGCAAGCAGGTGCTATAGAATTAACTGTCAGTGGAAAAGGGATTCAATCAAATACTGTAGTATTGCATTCGTCAAAATGAATATTCAACAACTAGAATATATTATTGCCGTTGATCGGCTTAAAAGTTTTACCAAAGCTGCGGAGTATTGTCATGTGGCACAAGCTACTTTGAGTGCCATGGTTAAAAAATTGGAAGAGGAATTAGGAGCCGTGATTTTTGACAGAAAACAAAATCCCGTTCTCACCACCGATATTGGTTTGCAGATATTAAAAGAAGCCCATAGCATTTTAGAACATAGTAGAATCTTAAAAGAAAAAGCTAGACAAGATCAACCTGAGATTGAAGGCCATATTAAGATTGGGATTATTCCCACCATTGCCAATACCCTACTCCCAAAAATTATTCAAGAATTATTAAACAGTTATCCCAAACTCAGTTTTGAAATTCTTGAAATTAATACCAATGCTATTCTGGAACAATTGAAAGAAGAAAGCATTGATATGGGCATTCTCTCCACCCCCATTGAACACGCGGGTATGGAAGAAGAGATTCTCTATTATGAAACCCTCTTGGTCTATGGCAAAACCGATTCCAAAAAGAAATACTTACTTCCAGATGAAATCAAGGACCACAAAATTTGGTTACTAGAAGAAGGGCATTGTTTGAGAGAACAGTTTATCAATCTCTGTGCATTAAAAAAGAAAGAGCTCAAACACAAGAACCTGCAGTTTCAGGCCAATTCCTTTGATACCTTATTGAATATGGTGGATGAATTTGGCGGGCTTACTTTAATTCCAGAACTCTATTACCAAAGTTTGTCTGCAGAAAGAAAATCTAGGATCAGCTTTTTTCACAAGCCCTTTCCCGTAAGAGAAGTTAGTATTATGTACTATCGGCCTTATGCCAAAAAGCATTTGATCTTGGCCATTGCCGCACTGATTAAAAAGATAGTGGGCAAACAATTAAAAGCCAATAAATACAAGAACAACGAACTCAATATTGTAGAGATCTAACAAAAAGAGCCCCCAACAATGTTGGGGGCTCTTTGATTATGATTGCTAGGATATTATGCTAGGTCAAAACGGTCAAGGTTCATCACCTTGGTCCATGCTGCCACAAAATCTTTCACAAATTTCTCCTGACCATCGGCGCAGCCATATACTTCAGCAATAGCACGTAGTTCAGAATTTGATCCAAAGATTAAGTCTACACGAGTACCAGTCCATTTGAGTTCTCCTGTTTTTCTATCATGTCCTTCAAATACATCTTTGGTTGCTGATGTTGCTTTCCAAGTTGTACCAAAGTCTAACAAGTTCACAAAGAAATCATTGCTCAACACACCTGGACGCTTGGTGAAAACACCATGAGCTGAATTGTCATAGTTAGCATTCAATACACGCAATCCACCTACTAATGCTGTCATTTCTGGAGCAGTCAAAGTAAGTAATTGTGCCTTGTCTATCAATAATTCTTCTGCGGAAACAGTATAACGGGCTTTGGCATAGTTGCGGAATCCGTCAGCGCCTGGTTCCATAACGGAGAATGATTCTACATCGGTTTGTGCTTGACTAGCATCTGTTCTTCCAGGTGTGAAAGGAACATCAATTCTATGACCTGCATCAGCAGCCGCTTTTTCAATAGCAGTCACACCAGCCAATACAATCAAGTCTGCAATTGATACAGCTTTACCAGTTGCTTGCGCCGCATTAAAGCTTTTTTGAATGCCTTCAATTACATCCAATACTTTGGATAATTGTGCGGGGTTATTGACTGCCCAATATTTCTGAGGGGTTAAACGAATGCGTCCTCCATTGGCACCACCACGTTTGTCTGATCCACGGAAAGTGGAAGCAGAAGCCCAAGCCGTTGACACCAATTCAGAAACGCTTAAACCGCTTGCTAAAATTTGTGTTTTCAAAGCCGCAATATCAGCCGCATCAATCAATGGAGCGCTTACTGCTGGAATTGGATCCTGCCATACTAACTCTTCTGCTGGAACATCCTTACCCAAATAAAGGGCACGTGGTCCCATATCCCTATGTGTTAATTTAAACCAAGCCCTAGCAAATGCATCTGCAAACTGATCAGGGTTCTCATAAAAACGTCTTGAGATTTTTTCATACGCTGGGTCAACACGCAAAGCCAAATCTGAAGTCAACATAAATGGCGCGTGTTTCTTTGCAGGATTGTGTGCATCAGGAACGGTTCCTGCACCTGCACCATTTTTGGGCGTCCATTGTTGTGCACCTGCTGGACTCTTGGTTAATTCCCATTCAAAGCCAAACAAGTTTTCAAAATAGTTATTGCTCCACTGAGTAGGCGTTGTAGTCCATGCACCTTCTAATCCACTGGTGATGGTATTTTCACCATGACCCGTTCCCATGGTATTCTTCCAACCCAAACCTTGCTCTTCAATAGATGCACCTGCTGGTTCTGGTCCCACATATTTTCCTGGATCACCTGCACCATGTGTTTTACCAAATGTGTGTCCACCTGCAATTAGGGCAACTGTTTCTTCATCATTCATAGCCATACGCGCAAAGGTTTCGCGAATATCTCTAGCAGATGCCATTGGATCAGGATTGCCATTTGGACCTTCTGGGTTTACATAGATCAAACCCATTTGTACCGCAGCCAATGGATTTTCCAAATCCCTATCGCCGGTATAACGTTTGTCATCTAACCATACTTTTTCAGAACCCCAATAGATATCTTCTTCTGGCTCCCAAACATCGGCTCGTCCTCCACCAAAACCAAAAGTCTTAAAGCCCATGGTTTCCAAAGCTACATTACCAGCCAAGATCATCAAATCTGCCCAAGATAGTTTTCTACCATATTTCTGTTTTACTGGCCAAAGCAATAAACGGGCTTTATCAAGGTTGGTATTATCAGGCCAGCTATTTAATGGAGCAAAACGTTGTGTACCATTACCAGCACCACCACGTCCGTCTGCAGTTCTATAAGTACCTGCACTATGCCAAGCCATACGGATAAAGAAAGGACCGTAATGCCCATAGTCAGCAGGCCACCAGTCTTGAGAATCCGTCATCAATTTGGCCAAGTCTTGTTTAACCGCGTCCAAATCTAAGGTCTTGAATTCAGCAGCATAATCAAATGACTCACCCATGGGGTTTGACAGGTTGGAATGCTGACGCAGGATATTTAATTTAAGTTGATTGGGCCACCAGTCACGGTTACCGGTACCAAAACCAGCTACTTGTTTTTTGCCAGCTCCTGTAAAAGGGCATTTACCCTCAGGAGCGCCAGCTGCATGTTGTTCCATATATGAATCGTTTTTTAAATGATTGTCAATGGATAAAATTACAACATCAGATGCATTTATGGTATTTATTTAAATGAATTAACCCATAGATAACGTCTATGGGATTTCATAAATAAATATATAAACAAAAGCGGGGTAAATAAGGTGAATTCTAACTATTTGAATTTTGTCTTAAAAAGATTGGCATTCTTATTATTAATAAAATAAATATAATACCTACGATCTTCCTCAGAACGAATACGTTCAATCAAATCAGATTCGGAATTAAAAAGTATTTTGAATTTATGATTAAGTCTGTTTATAGATTCTGTTCTTACTTTTTTCTGGATTTCTATAGATTTTTTACCCAAACCCAAGGAATTGTTTAGTTCCTCTACTGTATAAAGTTCGTTTTCCTTCGATTTTGCAATGATTTTATTAATCACACTAATTTCAAAATCATTAAATTCTCCTTGATTGGTAGAATTATCCTGCACTAAAGAATTCCGGGCTTTAATAAACCGGTTTTTGCGTCTACTAAAATAAAAAGTAATAACCATTAAGCATAGAGTAAGTATTACAATAGCCCAATATATCATCTGCTTGTTGAAAGATTCTATATATAGATGCTCATTGCTTTTTTCAAAGTCATCCATTGTTAAACTAAACTTTTGAACATTTCCATCTGATACACGCGTTCTATAAATAATATCATTGAATTCAAAAATGATATTATTTCCTTCGGTTTTATCCAATAGAAATTTATCATTATTTAATCGGTTTTTAAACTTATAAATAGTGTTATCCGTAAACTTATATAAGTAAATTTCTCCTTGATAATCAACAATTGTACCTCCTAATTTTGGAGAATTAATATGAACTAAACCAAATTTCCCATTGATTAACTTAGGATTTAATTTCCCAAGTTGTTTCATTTGCTTTGTTTTCAGATCTAATTCAATGGTTCCATAATTCTCCTCTTTATAATTTGCAAACTTATTATAAACGATATATTGAATGTATTGAAGCTTAGATTCTTGGGGTAGATAAGCGTAGAGGTATCTAGAAGTAGGGTGAATGTTTTTTAATTCAACTAATTCCCAGCCTTCGCCTTTAACGAAATAACGTAAGTGCCCATTTGTTATCCAAAACCCATTCCCTCCAAATGAGAACAATGTGTCATTATAAGAAAAATTAATAGCTCCAAAATTGTAACCCGAATAGAGGGTTGAGTCCAATCTGGTAAATGAAATAGAAGTTTTGGTAGTATCCATTGCCTTATAAACCTGTCCAGTACCCTCAATAAGAATATACAATCCATCATTAGTTTTAACCAGGTTTTGGTATCTGAATTTATTGTTCACCAAAACAGGCAAAAAACTAATATTATCATTTGTGCTAATTTCTGAAACAGAGCCATTGATTTGAAAAAGGGTATCTAGTATAGGAGTCTTAGGAATCCAATAGGTCTGTGCATTAATGAGATTTAAAGAAATAATCAGACAAACAAAAATTAGTGTGGTAAATCTCATACCCAAAAATCGTATTTATTTAGTAATCAGTTATTGGCTAATAGAATTTAAAGGGGATAAACTATGTTATACTAAAATAACTTTATTTTTATTTAATTGATTTAAAAGTTTTTACAAGAAAATATTAAATCACCTATTAAGTGATTTAATATGTAACCTAAATACTCTAACTATCTCTATTTCTATAAAACTTGTGATTGTAAGTATTATTAAAAATTATAGAAAATGAAATTAATTGACCAAATAAGGCATGCTGTAAAAAATGGTGAAGTAAAAGAACCATTCAAAGCCTCTGACTTTAAATTTCTAACTAAAAGTCCAAGTTATTTATCGAAGCACGTATCAAATAATGGCTTATATATTGATTATTTTATTAGAATAAGCAGAGGTAGATACAAACTAATAAACAGTTGATTTCAAAAGAAATAGAATCATTAATTAGAGTAATACATATATGAAATATATTATAATTATTTTACTTTTTATTATTGGGGGTTGCAATAAAATCGATGAAGTAACTAAGGAAGTTATACCATTGCCCCCATCGCAATTGAAGGCGGCTATTATTTCAAATGATAGAATTGAATTAACCTGGAAAGATAATTCAACCAATGAAAGTGGTTTCAAAATAGAGCGAAAAACAGAATCAGGTATTTTTTTAGAAATTGGAGAGACCGCTAAGGATATAACAGTTTTTTCAGATAAGTCACTCAGCCTTAATACAAATTACATATATAGAATCTATAGTTTCAATCAAACTGGAAAATCATTAAATTACTCAAACGAATTTTCTATTAAAACGCCTTTACTAATTCCTAGTTTAACTACAAATTCAGTTTCTGAAATTTCAACTAATAGCGCAAAATCTGGGGGCACCATAAGCTCAGATGGGGGATCACCAATTCTTTCTAAAGGTATTGTTTGGGATATAAAAAGTAATCCAACAATTTCAATTACTTCTAAAACAAATGAAGGAGCAGGACTTGGACCATTTGTAAGTTTAATTACTGGTGTTGCATCAAGTACTACTTATTATGTTCGAGCTTATGCTACTAATATTGCTGGAACAGCATATGGTAATGAGATTACATTTAATACTGTTCAAACTACAACATTTATATATAATACTGTTACTAGCAAAACTGGACGAATTTGGTTGGATAGAAATTTGGGAGCCACCCAAGTTGCAACATCTCCAACAGACCCCTTGGCATATGGAAATCTATATCAATGGGGGAGAGGTACAGATGGACATGAATTAAGGACTTCAGGAGTAATTACAACACTACCAATTAACAATAATTCTTGGCAAGGAGTAAATGGGGAAAGCAATCCTTGTCCACTTGGCTTTCGAATTCCAACAGAAATTGAATGGGAAGAAGAAAGAGCAACATGGATAAGTAACAACTCTAATGGAGCTTTCTCTTCCTCTTTAAAATTGACTCAAGGCGGTAGACGATTTTATAATACTGGATTAATTAACAATTTAGGAACTGAGGGATTTTATTGGAGCAGTACACTACCTTTATTAAATGCTGGAAGAGCTTATTATATGCTTATTTTTTCCTCCAATGCATATATCAACTGGGATAACCCAGCAACGGGTGTCTCAGTTAGATGTATAAAGAATTAAATTTAATTTATTATAGTTCTACCTATGGCTTGAACACCGTTCTCCCAATCTTCTTTTTCTCAACTTCATTTCTTTGTGTAAGCTCCGGACGCTTACCTCCCTGTGCAAACATCAATGCTTGGTCATCATAGTGGGGACTCATAAAATAGCCTGACTGACCCGTAGGATTCACACTCATAGCCCCAGCTGGATTACCAAAGTCAATAACCCTGCGCAGGGCTGGACCATAAGTAACTTTATAGAGCCCAGTGCTGTCTAGGTTAAAGTCTATGTTATTGATGGTTTCTCTTCCACCCATAAGTGGAATGGGCCCAACGTTAAACCATTTGCCCGCCACAGGAATAATGCCCAGTGGGTGTTTGTGTTCAAGGGTATGTACTTTTTTCCACTGCCAGTTGGCGCTATTTTCACCCAATTGTTTTACCAATTGATCCGCAGCATCATTCATAGCGCGGGTAAAAATCTGAGCCCTGGTTTCTTTTTCAGGGGTATGAATATTGTTCCACCATTTAGAACTATCGTTTAGGAATAAGCTAACGGTATTACGTTTTAAACTGGCTTGGTTTTCAAATTGGCTAAAAGTTTCTGCACCCAATTCGTCTTCCATGGCATATTTCAAAATCAGGTAATTGAATTTGTAATAGATGGCTGGTTCAATATTTTCTAGTCCATGAGCACCATCCCATTTGCGCAAAATGCTCATGGCATTGCGAGCCGAAGGACTTAATTGCTCCTGGTTCACCAAGGGCAAGATCTTGGCAAGCAATGGCGGATAAGTACTACTGGTGACGTCATTGATAGTAGCACGAACACTCTCTTCATCCCAGTCTTTTTTATCCGTGAATATTAATTCCTCTATGCGCTTTGCGCGATTGGCTGGTACATAATATCCCGGCACTAGACCAGTTCCCATGTCTTCTGGTTGGTTATTGGCGGTGTAGAGCACACCACGAGCGGGATTAAGGATCTGTGGATTCAGTTTAAAGTCAAGCCAACCTTGTGGATCATCCAATCCAGTGGAACCATCTAAGATGAGTTGAGGATTTACATGTGCTGGTCTAATGGGTAATTTACCAGCAGCCCACCATGCAATATTTCCAGCCGTATCGCCCCACATAAAATTCAAACCAGGAGCGGTTAATGGTTCTACCGCAACAGCAGCATCGGCTGCGTTGCTAGCATGACTTAGATTATAAAACACTTGTAAATGTCTGGATGGAAATTGGTGATAGACCCACCAAAGTGCAATAGGATCAGCAATCTCTTTTACACCATCAAATGCACCATTCATAAGATAGCCATGTCTGGATTTTTTTACTTCAAAAATCTCATCGGGTTTGCCCTTTACCTTAATGGTTTCTTTGCGCACTGTCAAGTCTTCCCAATGGTCTTTATACCAAACCTGATTGGCATTGGCGGGGTTGGCTTTCTCTTTATAAAAATCTGCGTCATCATTTTCAAACATGGTCAAACCCTGTCTCTTATACACATCTCCGAGCCCACGAGACCGGAGCCTATCT